>CAMLNT010000052.1 GCA_946481425.1 uncultured Brevundimonas sp. | reverse complement strand
CAACGATCTTGTCGAGCTTCGACATGGTTCGGTTCCTTGGGTTTCAGTTGGTTTCTTAAGAAGCGGAGATGACCTAGGCCGCGTCCTTGGCGCCGTAGGCGCTGAAGACACGAGCCAGCTGGCCGGCCGGAGCCTGCAGGACGCCCGCGACCTTGGTCGCCGGAGCCTGGATGAGCCCGATGATCTTGCCGCGCAGCTGATCGAGCGACGGCAGGGTGGCCAGGGCCGAAACGCCTTTGGCGTCCAGCACGGTCGTGTCCATGATGCCGCCGACGACGACGAACTTGTCGTTGCCCTTGGCGAAATCGGTCACGACCTTGGCGGCGGAAACGGGATCCGGCGCATAGGCGATGGCGACCGGGCCGGAAAACAGGCGATCGCCCGCTTCACCCGCCGAACCGTCCAGAGCCTTCTGGGCCAGGGTGTTCTTCACCACCTTGAGAGCCGCGCCTTCAGCCCGAAGCTTCAGACGCAGGTCAGTCATTTCCGCAACGGTCAGACCCAGGTTGTGGGTCACGACGACGGCGCCGGCATCGGCGAAGACACCTTTGATGTCTTCAATCGAAGCCGCTTTTTGAGCGCGGTCCATTGCGGTCTCCTTACGAAGTTCGACGCCCGCGGGATTGCGAACGCCGAAAACGATCCAGTCACCCCGACAATGCCGGGGCGGTGAACCGTGAAACTGTCCGAAGGAACGCCCGTCGCCGACCGGCCACGAAGGCTGCGGATCGGTTCGGGACTTTCCCCGTCTCCCCACGGCGCCAGAGGGCTCTCTGACACTTACGGCAAGGGTGGCCCCCTCGCCCCGAAGTTCTCGGACAGGACCGCCTCAGCCCGGGGCTGCGGCGGAAGCGGCGCTCTATACACGGAAAACCGCGGAAATCAACGCCTCAGGGATCGAAGGCCGCAATGATTGCCTTCAGCTCGGGCTCGTTGACCGCTTCAACGGCTTCGACGGGCGTGAACCAGCGGCGCGAGCGCTCGTGGGCCTCGTCCCAGTCGTCGAACTCCGTCTGCACCTCGAGCGCATAGACGGTCACCTCCGTGCTGCGCACGCCGCGGCTCGCCAGGCGCTTTCCGTAGTGGAACGAGCCAACCGGCGTCTTGCTGACGGGGCCTCGGACGCCCGCCTCCTCCCACGCCTCCTCGGCGGCCGACAGTGGGTCGGTCAGGCCGGGCATCGGATTGCCCTTGGGCGTCACCCAGCGCCCCGTGTCACGCGAGGTGATCAGCAGGATCTGGAGCTCACCTGACCGGCCGCGGCGCCAGCACAGCGCCCCGATCTGGCGGCGGGCCTCGCGATGTGTCCGGTCACGCCCCATCAGGTCAGGAACAGCCGGCCGAGCCAGTAGAAGCCGGCGCCCATCAAGGCACACGCGGGCAGGGTGACAAACCACGCGAAGACGATCCCACGCGCCACGTTCCACCGCACCGCGCTCGCCCGGCGCGCCGCACCGACACCGACGATGGCGCCGGTGATGGTGTGGGTGGTCGAGACCGGGATGCCGAAGTGGGTTGCGATGAACAGGGTGATTGCCCCGCCCGTCTCGGCGCAGAAGCCCTGCTGGGGCGTCAGGCGGGTGATCTTGGAGCCCATGGTGTGGACGATACGCCACCCGCCGCAAAGCGTCCCCAGCGCAATGACGACGTAGCAGGTGATCACCACCCAGAACGGCACGTGGAACTCGTCTCCGAGCAGGCCGCGTGAATAGAGCAGGACCGCGATGATCCCCATCGTCTTCTGGGCGTCATTGCCGCCGTGGCCCAGCGAATAGGCAGCGGCGGACACCAGCTGGAGCCGCCGGAAGATCCGCTCGGCCAGCGCGGGATTGGCCTTCAAAAACAGCCAGGAGACGATCAGAACCAGGACGAGCGCCAGGATGAATCCCACCGTTGGCGACAGGAAGATCGCAAAGACCGTCTTTGACACGCCTGCGATCTGGATCACGCCTGGTCCGGCCTTGGCCACGCCGGCGCCCAGCAGCCCGCCCACGAGGGCGTGCGAGCTCGACGACGGGATGCCCCTCAGCCAGGTTATGATGTTCCACGTGATGCCGCCCAGCAGGGCGCCGAAGATCACCGCGTCCGAGATGATGTCCGGCGAGATGATGCCCTTGCCGATGGTGTTGGCCACCGCGACCCCGAACACGAAAAAGGCCGCGAAGTTGAAGCCGGCGGCCCAGAGGACAGCCAGCGGCGGCGACAGCACCCGCGTAGCCACAACGGTCGCGATCGAGTTCGCCGCATCATGGAGCCCGTTCATGAAGTCGAACGCCAGCGCCACGCCGATCAGGAGCACCAGGATGATGAGCGCGACGTCCATCGCCTAGAGGTGCTCGACCAGGATGCCGTTGATCCTGTTCGCGACATCCTCGAAGCGGTCGACCACCTTCTCCAGATGGTCATAGATCTCCGCGCCGATGATGAAGCCCATGGCGTCGCCGGTCCGGTGCGCCAGGAACAGCGCCTTCATCCCTTCGTCGAAACAGTCGTCCGAGCGGCCTTCCAGACGCGTGATCTGTTCCGTCAGTTCGTTCAGCCGGTCCCGGTTGCGATGCATGTCGTGGAGTTTCTGGGTCGCCTCCAGCGTCAGGCCGGCGCACTCCACGGCGATGCCGGCCAGCTCGCGCATCTTGGGGGTGAACTCGGACACCTCGTACAGGGAGATCGCCTTGGCGGTCTTCTGCATTTGGTCGATCGTGTCATCAAGCGAGTTGGTGAGGCCCCGGATGTCGGACCGGTCGAACGGGGTGATGAAGCTGCGCCGGACGGCGTAGAGGACGTCGCGGGCCACCGCATCCGCTGCGTTCTCGTGCTCCATGATTTTGGCGCACCAGGCCTGGGTCTCGGGGCCGCCCGTCAGGGCCCCGCTCAGCGCCTCCGCGCCGGCGACGAGCGTCCGGGAATGGGCCTCGAACAGGTCGAAAAACTTGTCCTCTCGCGGCAACAGCGCCTGGAACCAACTCATCATGCCGGGGCCTCCTTGGCGCTGATGAGGCGGTCTAGCCGAGTCCGCGCTGCTCCGTCCACGGAGCGTTCTGCGCTTGTCGCAATTTAGACATTTTTCGGTTTACCCGCGACGGCTCTGCGGTCACACTGACAAGCTGTACCGCCTTGCGGCGCTAGGCTTCGAATGAACGACGCGACTGACCTGCTCAGACAGGCCGAGGCCGCTCTCGGCCGCAGGGACCTTTCGACAGCGCTGAACCTGCTGGATCGGGCCGAGGCCCTTGGCGGCGCCAACGCGCGTTCGCGGATGGCCCGGGCGACGATTCTACGCGCAAGCGGCGATCTTCGCGGGGCGCTTGCCACGCTCGACGATGTGCTGGCCGCCGAGCCCTACCATTTCATGGCCCTGCTCTCGAAGGCCACGACCCTCGACGCCGTGGGCGAGGGTCCGGCGGCCCTCGATACCTACCGCAATGTGGTGAAGATCGCGCCGCCGGACGACCGGCTGCCACCGCCCGCCGCCGCTCAACTGACCCGGGCGCGCGATCGCCTGTCAGCCGCCGACACGGCGTTGCGAGATTATCTCGCGGGCTCGGTCGCGGACCTTCGCGCCGAGTTCAAAGGCGCCGACCTGGCTCGCTTCGACGAGGCGCTCGACATCTTCGCAGGCGTCAAGAAGGCCTACGTCCACGAGCCGCTGTTCCTCAACTATCCCAGGCTGCCGGCGATCCCGTTCCACGACCGGGCGCACTTCCCTTGGTTGTCTGAACTCGAGGCCGCCACCGACGTGATCGCGGATGAAATGCGACAGGCGCTGGAGACCGCCAGCGCCGCCGATCTTGCGCCCTACATTCAGTATCCGCGTGGCGCGCCCGTGAACCAGTGGGGCGAGCTCAACCACAGCCGGCGCTGGAGCTCCTATTTCCTCTGGCGGGATGGTCAGCGTCAGGAGGCGGCCTGCGCGGCCTGCCCCCAAACCGCTGCGCTGCTGGAGCGCCTGCCCGTCTGCCGCCAGCCCGGCTACGCCCCGACCGCAATGTTCAGCGCGCTTGAGGCGAGAACCCACATACCGGCCCACACCGGTTCGACCAATGTGCGCCTGCTGTGCCACCTGCCCCTGTTGCTACCGGGCCCGGCGCGGTTCCGTGTCGGCAACGACACCCGCGAATGGAAGATGGGCGAGGCCTGGGTCTTTGACGACACCATCGAGCACGAGGCCTGGAACGACGCCGATTCCTTACGCGTCATCCTCATCTTCGATGTCTGGAACCCGCTGCTCAGCGAGGCCGAGCGCGCGTTGGTCAACGCCATGCTTGAGGCGAAGAAGACCTTCGTCGGCTAGACCGCGTCCGCGCCGCCGAACCGTTCGGTCCACTCAGCGACCTGCGCATCCTCGATCTTGGCGAACAGAACGCCCTGATGCGCCACCGCCCGGCTGGACGGGACGGCGCTGAACAGGTTTTCGTCCACCAACGGCCAACTCAGGTCCGTCGCCCCGACCGAGGCCGCGATCTTCTCGGCCGAGAACGGGATCACCGGCGCCGCCAGTCGGGCGAACAGCGCCACGAGATTCAGGCCGGTCCGCACGCCGACGGCAGCATAGTCCTGGTCGGTCTTGAACGCGGTCCAGGGAGCCGAGACCTGGAGGTACTCGTTGCCTAGCACCCAGATCGCGCGGATGGCCTGACAGGCTTTCCTGAACTCCATCGTCTCAAAGGCCTCGGTCGCCTCGGCGATCCCGGCACGGATGTCGGCCTCGAGCTTGGACTCCAGCGGCCCCGCCAGGCCTGCGCTCGGAACGACGCCGTCGAACTTGGACTCGGTGAATTTGACGATGCGGTTGACGAAGTTGCCCAGCACATCCGCCAGATCCTTGTTCACCGTCGACTGGAACTGCTCCCAGGTGAAGGCCGCGTCGGAGCCTTCCGGCCCATAGGCCGTCAGATGCCAGCGCCAGTAGTCCGCCGGTAGAAGCTCCAGCGCCTGGTCCATGAAGACGCCGCGGTTCTGGCTGGTCGAGAACTTGCCGCCATACCAGTTCAGCCAATTGAAGGCCTTGAGCTGATCGACCGTCTTCCACGGTTCGCCCGACCCGATGATGGTCGCCGGGAAGCTGACCGTGTGGAACGCCACATTGTCCTTGCCCATGAACTGGACATAACGGACGTCGTCCGCCCCCTCGTCCAGCCGCCACCAGTCGCGCCAGGTCCGGCCCGTCGCCTGCGCCCACTCCTGAGTGGCGCCGATGTATTCGATGGGCGCGTCGAACCAGACATAGAAGACCTTGCCTTCCAGCCCCGGACGCGGCCCGCCGTCGGCGCCCACGACCGGCACGCCCCACTTCAGGTCGCGCGTGATGCCGCGATCAATAAGGCCCTCATCGAGGTGTTTCAGCGCGATTGATTTGGCCAGTGTCTGCCAGCCGGTCTTGGACGCGATCCAGTCGCGGATCGGTTGCTCCAGCTTCGTCTGCAACAGATAGAGATGCCGCGTGTCGCGCACTTCCAGGTTCCGGCTGCCCGACACCGCCGAATAGGGGTTCTTCAGGTCTGTCGGGTCCAGCAGCCGCCCGCAGTTGTCGCACTGGTCCCCGCGCGCCTTCTCGTAGCCACAGTGCGGGCACGTCCCCTCGACGTAGCGGTCCGGCAGGAAGCGCTGGTCGTCGATCGAATAGATCATGCGGTCGACGCGCTCCTCGATGAAGCCGTTCTCCTCCAGCTTCGCCGCGAAATGCTGGGTCAGCCGCCGGTTGGGTTCGTTCGAGGACCGACCGAACCAGTCGTAGCTCAGGCCGAACTGCTCGCCGGCCTTCTTCTGGATTTCGTGCTGCTCGTCGCAATAGGTCCGCACGTCCTGACCAGCGGCGGCAGCGGCCAATTCGGCCGGCGTCCCATGCTCGTCGGTGGCGCAGATGTAGAGCACCTCGTGCCCCTGCCCGCGCTTGAACCGGCTCCACACATCGGCCGGCAGCATCGAGCCCGCCAGGTTCCCCAGGTGCTTGATGCCGTTGATGTAGGGCAGCGCCGAGGTGACGAGGATGCGGGCCATGGGAATCCAGAGGGTATGGGAGCCGTGGCATATAGAGGCCGTAGGCTTCGCCGTCACCCTCAAGGAGTGCGCCGCATGTCCATCGTCCCCGTCGTCAAATCCAGCGGCATCGACCGCTCGCTTACCCACTACGTCGATTTGCTCGGCTTCCGGCTAGCAGGGGTCTGGCCCGAACGCGCCGACCCGCCCTACGCCATCCTGCTGCATGAGGGCGAGGAGGTGCACATCTCCAGCCATGCCGGCGACGGTCAGTTCGGGCAGGCCACCATAGTGCCGGTTGAGGATGTGGACGCGGTTTTCTAGGCCGTTACGGCCCGCGGCCATGACGCGTCGCGCCGGACCGGGTCTCCGCTCCATCAGGGCCCCGTTGATCAGACCTGGGACACCCGTGAGTGGGCCGTTGACGATCCTGACGGAAACCGCGTCGTCTTCGTACAGCGCTCATCCTGATCTTGCGGCGACGCGCGGCCTTGCCCATAAGCCGCCACAGACGCCGGCTTAGCTCAGTTGGTAGAGCAGCGGTTTTGTAAACCGAAGGTCACGGGTTCGAATCCTGTAGCCGGCACCACAAGGGGGCTTCATGGGACGAGCGGCGCCGACCGCGTCCATGCTCAAGCGCATCGAGGCCAAGGGCGTCAAAGCCGGGCGTCGGGCGCTCGGCGCGGCCTTGAAGGAGCGCGACCGCCAGGCGGCGGATCTCGCGGAGGTCTCGGACCTCTCGCTGCCAGGTCCCGCCGGCGCCATCAGCGCCCGGCTCTACGCTCCGACATGCGACACCCGACTGGAAGGCCTGCTGGTCTTCTTCCACGGGGGCGGCTTCACCTTCTGCGATACTGGCACCCACGACGCCCTGTGCCGCCGGCTGGCGTACGGCTCCGGCTTGCCGATCCTGTCGGTGGATTATCGCCTCGCGCCAGAGCACGCCTGGCCCGCCCAGCGCGAAGACGCGGAGGCCGCCATCCGCTGGGTGCTGGCGAACCGAGCCGTCCTGCCTGGTGCGGAGGGCGCGCTTCTGATCGGCGGCGATTCGGCGGGCGGCTATCTGGCGCTGGATCTCGCGCGACAGCTGAACGGCGAGCGACCCGGCCTGATAGACCGCACATTTCTCATCTATCCGTTGCTGCACCTGGACGACGCGATCTGGAAGACAGGCAACGCTGGCCTGCGTCCCGTGGGGCGCGTCGCGGTGAACCTGATCCGGTCGAGGCTGATCGAGGCGCCGCCGAACCTGCTCGAGACCGATCCCTCGGCCGATCCCCCCTGCATTCTGACCTACGGCGGCCTGGCCGACCCGGTCCGCCCCGATTGCCAGGCCTACGAGACCGCACTGCGCCGTGCAGGCGTTCCCGTGGCATTCGCCGCCTTCAAGACGCTTCCACACGGGTACGCCAATTTCACCCACCTGCTGCCGGCGGCGCGCTCAGCGATCGACGAAACAGCTCGGCTGTTGAGGGAGGCGCTCAGTCCGGCGTAAACCAGCGCATCGTCCGTTTCGGAGCCCACCATGCGTCTCATGATCGTCGCCGCGTCCGCCGCCCTCCTCGTCTCGGCCTGCAGCCAGAATGCCGAGACGGAGGCGACACCTCCGGCCGACGCCGCGCCGCCGCGCCCCGAGCTGACCGAAGCCCAGAAGATGGAGATCGTGGCCGCGCTGCCTGCTCCCTACAACGCCGGTGACCTCGAGAACGGTCGCCGGGTCTTCGCCCGCTGCCGTTCCTGCCACACGATCGCCGAGGGCGGCATGGACATGACCGGGCCGAACCTCTGGGGCGTGTTCGGCCGCCGCGCGGGCTCGCGCGAAGGATTTCGCTATTCGGAGGCGGTCCAGAACGCTGGCTTTGAATGGGACGCCGAGCGCCTCGACGGCTGGCTGACCGCCCCCCGCGAGTTCCTGCCCGGTAACCGCATGGCCTTCGCCGGCGTGCCGGACGAGACCGACCGCCGCGACCTGATCGCCTATCTCAAGGTCGAGACCGGCTACGCGCCGGAATAACTATTCGCTCGCTGCCGCCTGGCGGAAATCGACGTCAGAGTTCGCGATCAGCCAGAGCAGGGCTGCCCACGCCGCCACGTTCTGGTCGAGCTCCTCGGCGTCGATGCGCTCCAGCACGTCGTCGGCCGTGTGGTGGAAATCAAAATAGTCGGTTCCATCCTGTGCCAGCCTGAAGGACGGAACGCCCGCCTGGACCAGCGGGACCGTGTCGGGACCGCCGCCCCGCGACGGGGTGCCGTCCCAGACGATGCCGAGAGGCGTCAGGACCCGCACCGCCGCGCGCTGGAAGTCCGTGTCCGCAGCGCCCTCAGGCAGGCTCAGCGCATAGATTCGGCGCGCGCCGAAGTCGCTTTCGCTGGCCGCTACATGGTCGGCAATAGCCTCGGCCGACTGCGACTGAGCATAGGCGAACGCCCCCGACAGTCCCCGCCCTCCCGGCTGGCTGACTTCCTCGGCGCCCCACCAGACGACGCGGATCGTGCGGCGTGGACGTTCCGGCAGGGCCTCGATCAACTCCAGGGCTGCCGTGGTGATGGCGATGCCCGAGGCATCATCGATCGCGCCTGTTCCCTGGTCCCAGCTGTCCAGGTGGCCACCGATGACGATCACCTCCTCGCCGGCTTCGCGACCCGTCACCTCGCCGACCACATTCTGGGACCGCCCTTCGAGCGTCACGGTCGCGCTGGAGCTCAGGCGAATGCGAATTGGCCCTTCCCCGGTCGCCGCGATACGGCGTAGCTGATCCGCGTCCGGCGGGCTAATGGCGAATGCCGGGATGGGCTCCTCCAGCCAGGTCGTGGCGCCGGCGTGGGCGAAGCGATGGTCGTGGGTCCCCAGAGATCTCAGCACGAAGCCGATCGCGCCGCGCGCGGCCGCCTCACCCGGGCCGCGGCCCCGGATCGGTGATGTCGCGCCGTATCCGCGCCCGTCCTGCGCCGGGATCGTGTCTTGCAGAACCACGGCGATCTTGCCGTTCAGCGATCCGGGAGCGGAGTCGAGCAGGTCCTGATAGGTCTCGAACAGCACCGCCTCGCCCTCGACCTCGCCGGCCGGCGATCCGCCGAGCGTCACCGCTTCCAGCGGCTGAGGGAAAGGCCCGACGATCGCGGCATGGTCATCGGCTCCCCGCCGCCAGACGGCCAGCGGGAAGTCCTGAATCGCCACCCGGTCGAACCCTGCCTCACGCAGGTACCCGGCGCCCCATTCCGCGGCCGCGCGCTCCGACGGCGTCCCTGCCAGCCGCGGGCCGAACCGGGTGGTGATGGCCTCGACGATCTCGTAGGCGCCGGATCCCTCCAGAGCCCGGTCGCGCAGAGCCTCGGCCGTGCGGACGGTTTCGGCGTCCTGGGCCAGGGCCGGTCCGCCGGCGACGATGACGAGGGCCGCGATGGCGGCTTGGGACAGGCGGCTGATCGACACGTAACGACTCCACGAGGGCACGGCGGTGCGGGCGGGACACTAGGCCGCGCATCTGACGATTCAAGTCAGGATAGCGACTTGCCATCCAGACCGGTGTTTGCCCTAATCCGGCGGGGCTTTCGGGAGCGGTGTCATGCGACGTCTGGGGATGATGGCGGCCTTGGCGGCGATGGCGAGCCTGCTCGTTGCGCCCGCCCTGGCTCAGGACATCAAGACGCCGAGCGATCACGTCGAGGCCCCTGCTCCGACACCCCCGCCTCCGCCACCGCCTCCGCCGCCACCTCCGCCTCCGCCTCCGGCGGCGCCGTTGACGGATTTCGACGCGCCCGGCGGCGGACGCGGGACGCGCAGCGAGTTCGCGGACTGGGCTGTGGCGATCGTGGCGGCCGATTGGCGCTCGAGCCAGGGCCAGCCGATCCGGGCGTTCGAGAACGCCCGGCGCGACCTGTCGGTGGCGTTCGACCGCATCGGATTCAATGCGGCGAACATGACGGCCCTGTCCCTGGCGCCGGACGCCAGCGGCGCGAGCCTGAGCGGCCAGCGGGCGGCCGACCAGATCGCAGCCGTTACGCAGCGCGCAACGGCCGGCTGCCTGTTGTATTTCACGTCGCATGGCTCGCCGGCGGGCATCGTCTGGGGCGCTGACGCCATGCTCGCGCCGCGCGCGATGGATCGGATGATCGACAGCTGGTGCGGCACCCGCCCGACCATCGTCGTCGTCTCGGCCTGCTATTCGGGCGTGTTCGTGCCGGTGCTGGCCCAGCCCAACCGGATGATCATGACGGCCGCGCGCCGCGACCGCTCATCGTTCGGCTGTTCAGCGGACGCCACCCACCCCTATTTTGACGGGTGCGTGCTTGAGGCCATGAATGGCGCGCGCGATTTCCTGAACCTGTCCATGCGCGCCACCGCCTGCGTCAACCGGCGTGAACGTGACGAAGGCCTGCGTCCGCCGTCCGAGCCCCAGACCTACGTCGGCGCCCAGATGCAGACCCTGCTGCCCTTCCTGTCCTTCCAGCGCTAGTCGATTTCATTGGCCTCGCCGGAGCGGAACATATAAAGAACATTCTCGGTCGGACGGGAGGTCTCGATGCTCAAGGGTCAATGCCACTGCGGCGCCATCCACTACGAGATGACGCCTGACACGATTCACCACGCTCTATGTCACTGTCAGGACTGCCGTCGGGCGTCAGGCGCCCCCGTCGTGTCTTGGGGCCTGGTCCCGAGCGAGGGTCTGACGGTCACTGGCGAACCGAAGATCTATGCCTCCTCGGAGCACGGCCGCCGGCACTTTTGCGGCACGTGCGGGACCAGCCTGTTCTACACCAACGACGCGATCTTCCCGGGCGCCATCGACGTCCAGACCGCGACACTCGACGACCCGTCCGCCATTCCCGTCCAGGCGCAAATCCAGCTGGCGGAGGGCATCAGCTGGATGCAGCGCCTCGACGCCCTGCCGAAGTTCGACCGCTACCCCCCGATTGGGCCGGATGCGCCGTGAGGCTGTGATGATCGCCGGTGCAGACTGGACTTGTATTTCCGCCGCCACGTGAGAGCCTGCTGCGGTTGCGTGGAGTGCACAGATGAACCTTCTGCTCTTGGCCTCGGTTACCGCTTCCCTGATGGCGGGCGCGCCGCCCGCTGAGGACGACTGGCTGTCCGAAATGTTCGACGGCGTTTCGCCGGAACGCGCCGCGGAAGTCGCCGCCTCGGTCGCCCATCACCCGCTTGGCTCGGCCGAGAACCCGGTGCGGGCCGACATGCCGGGCGGCCAGCAGGCCTATCTGGCCCGCCTGCGATGCGCAGATGGCCGGCGGCCTCTCTTCGAGCGCGAGGGCAGCTTCGGCGACGGTCCCTACGGCATGATCCTGGATGGCTATCGTGTCGAATGCCGGGGGTCCGAGCCGGCAACTTCAATGATTTTCATGGACATGTACCACCCGGATCATGTCGAGACTCAGGCTCCGAGCGGCTTCACCATCGTTCCCTGAGCCGGGGCCGTCAGCGCTTCCGGATCGTCACCATCAGCCGCTCGCGCTCGCCCTCGCGCCGCTCGACATGCAGCCGCGCCACCTGAGCGTCGTCGTGGAAGACGTGCTTCTTGATCCCGTCTAGCACCGCCTTGGCGATGTTATCGAGGTCGATGTGCGGCGGCTCGCCGACATGCTCCATGACGATGTCCACCGCGTGGTCGCCCCAGCTCGGCCGGCTCCCGCGCCAATCCTTGCGGAAGAACTCGTAGAGCAGAACCTTGTAATAGCGCGGCTGGGTCGTCAGCCCGTCGACCGTCAGCTCGAACACCCCGTTCGCCTCACGCGCCCGCACCTTGCCGGTCCCTGTCCAGCCCGCCGCGCTCACGCCTGATCCTTGCCCGTCATGCCTCGCGTGCTACACCCCCCGCCGACCTCCCGCCAGATTCCAAAGACGGCTCCCATGACCAAGACCCGCACCGAAACCGACACCTTCGGCCCCATCGAGGTGGACGCCTCCCGCTACTGGGGCGCCCAGGCCGAGCGGTCTCGGGGCAACTTCAGGATCGGCTGGGAGAAGCAGCCTCTGCCGATCGTGCGCGCCCTGGGCATCGTCAAGCGCGCCGCCGCCGAGACCAACCTGGCGCTGGGCAAGCTGGACCCGACCATCGCCAACGCCATCGTCACGGCCGCCAATGAGGTGATCGAGGGCAAGCTCGACGATCACTTCCCGCTGGTCGTCTGGCAGACCGGCTCCGGCACCCAGTCGAACATGAACGCCAACGAGGTCATCTCGAACCGCGCCATCGAGATCCTGGGCGGCGAGATGGGCTCCAAGAAGCCGGTCCACCCCAACGACCACGTCAACATGAGCCAGTCGTCCAACGACACCTATCCCACGGCCATGCACGTCGCCTGCGCGGAAGAAATCGTCCACCGCCTGCTCCCGGCTCTCCAGACCCTGCACAACGCCCTGAACGACAAGGCGCAGGCTTGGAAGGACATCATCAAGATCGGCCGCACCCACACCCAGGACGCCACCCCCCTTACCCTCGGCCAGGAGTTCGGCGGCTACGCCCAGCAGGTGAAGAACGGCATTGAGCGCATCGAACAGACCCTGCCGAAACTGATGGAGCTGGCCCAGGGCGGCACCGCCGTCGGCACCGGCCTGAACGCCCCCATCGGCTTCGCCGAAGGCGTCGCCGACAAGATCGCCCAGATCACCGGCCTGAAGTTCACGACCGCCCCGAACAAGTTCGAGGCCCTGGCTGCTCACGACGCGATGGTCTTCTCGCACGGCGCCATCAACACGGTCGCCGCTTCGCTGTTCAAGATCGCCAACGACATCCGCTTCCTGGGCTCGGGCCCGCGCTCGGGTCTCGGCGAACTGGCCCTGCCCGAGAACGAGCCGGGCTCCTCGATCATGCCGGGCA
>CAMLNT010000051.1 GCA_946481425.1 uncultured Brevundimonas sp. | reverse complement strand
TCGAGGACATGCTGTTCGCCTTCACGGTGGCCAAGCACGTGAAGTCCAACGCCATCGTCTACGCCAAGGACGGCCAGACGGCGGGCATCGGGGCGGGACAGATGAACCGCCGCGACTCCGCGCGGATCGCGGCTATCCGCGCCCGCGAGGCGGGCCAGGCCAAGGGTCTGGCCCACTCGCTGGCGGAAGGCAGCGCCTGTGCATCGGAGGCCTTCTTTCCGTTCGCGGACGGGCTGCTCGAGGCCGTCGCGGCCGGAGCTACCAGCGTGATCCAGCCGGGCGGCTCGATCCGCGACGAGGAGGTCATCGCGGCCGCCGACGAGAAGGGCATCGCCATGGCCTTCACGGGCGTGCGGGTGTTCCGGCATTGACCGAGACCGTCGCCGCCCGCTGGGAGCGCCTGGCGCCCCACGTCGCGGCCTATGGGCCGGATGACGGGCAGGCCCGGCCGGCCGTGATCCTGTTCCACGGCTGCGGCGGCCTGAGGCCGCACCTGCCGATGTATGCGCAGGCCGCGGTCGAGGCGGGCTGGCGGGCCTTCGTGGTGGACAGCTACGCGCCGCGCGGCTGGGATCGGACGATGTCGCTGACGCTGGTCTGCACCGGCGTGCTTCTGCGGGGATCCGAGCGGGCGGGTGACGTGGCCGCCGCCGTCTGGGGCCTCGCGCAGCGGCCCGACGTCGATGCGTCGAAGCTCGTCATGGCCGGATGGAGCCACGGCTCCTGGTCGATGATGGACCTGATGACCATGCGGCTGGAGCGCGCCGGGGAGGCGGGTCTTGCCGATCCGCAGACTGCGGCGCCGGCCCTGGCGGGCGTCGCGGGCCTCGGCCTGTTCTATCCCTACGTCGGGCCGGGCGCGCTCAGCCGGACGCGGCCATGGGTGCGCAATCCGCCGGTGCTGGCCGTGATCGCGCGCGACGATCACCTGACGTCGGTCGCCAACGCCCGCAGCATCCACGACCGGGTCGAACGCGGCGGCGCCCAGGTCGAGGTCTGGGTCGCGGGCGGCACCCACGCCTATGACGAGCCGTCGACCGACGGCGGCTTCGGTCCGATGCGCCACGACGCGACCCTGACGCAGGAATCGCTCGAGCGGTTCAGGGGCTTTCTGGACCGCCTCTGACGAGGACAAGCGGGACGGGGACAGCGAGGACATCGCGGGACAAATCCGCGCCGGAGGCGGGACATTGCGTCAGGCCCGGTTCGGCCCCGTGGCGATGACCGTGACCGGAGTCCGGATGGAGAAGCCGAGCCGCTCATACAGGGCGATGGCGCCGGTATTGTCGGCGTAGGCGTGCAGAAAGGCCTGCTCTCCGCGAGCCAGGACCCGCTCTGTGACGATGCGCATCAGCCCTGCGGCCAGGCCCCGGCCCCGCGCGTCCGGGTGTGTGCACACGCCCGAGACCTCGGTGAAGCCCGTGGGCTTCATCCGCTCGCCGGCCATGGCGATGAGGCGACCGTCACGCTTCACGCCGATGAAGTCGCCGAGGCGATGGGTCCGGTCGAAGAAAGGACCGGGCCTGGTCAGGGTCGCGAGCGCCAGCATCTCGGGCGCGTCCGCCTCGGTCAGGGGTTCGAAGTCGAGGTCGGAACCGCCGGGAGCGAGGGCCGAACAGATCATCTGGACGCCGTCTCGGAAACTGGCGGCGGTCATGGTGGGGGCCAGCGGCGCGGGCCGCGCCTCCATCAGGATCATACCGCCCTCGGGGGGATTGAGCGCGGCCATGGCGGCGAGGCTCTCCGGCGTCTCGTCGGCTGACGCGAGGAAGACGGCGTAGCCCTCAGCGTAGCGTTTCGCGCGGTCATCGCCGACGGCGAAATGCGACTGGCCCGAGTTCAGGGCGGACCAGGCGGGGCGGTCGAGGGGATGGGTCATGAGGCCTTGTCGCGGACCGGCTCGGAGCGAGCTTCCCGGAGCTTGCGGGCGAAGTCGAGCCCTAGGCCCGCCAGAAGCCGACGATCTTCTTGACCTCGTCGACCACCGGCTCGGCGACCGCGCGGGCGCGCTCGGTCCCGGCGGCGAGCGCCCGGTCGATCTCGGCGGGGTCGGCCATCAGGCGGCGCATCTCGGCGGTGACCGGCGCGAGGGATTCGACGGCGAGCTCGGCGAGTTTCGGCTTGAAGGCGCCGAAGCCCTGGCCGGCGAACTCGGCGGTGACCTGATCGCGGGTCTGGTTGGAGAGAGCGGCGTAGATGGCGATGAGGTTCTTCACCTCAGGCCGGTCGTCGAGCGCCTCGCCGACCTCGGGCATCACGCCCATGTCGGTCTTGGACTTCCTGATCTTCTGGCTGATCGCGTCGGCGTCGTCGGTCAGGTTGATGCGGCTGGCGTCGGACGGATCGGACTTGGACATCTTGGCCTGGCCGTCGCGGAGCGACATGACGCGGGTGCCGGGGCCCTGGATCACCGGGTCCGGCAGGGGGAAGAAGCCCGGGGCCGAGAAGTCGTTGTTGAACTTGGCGGCGATGTCGCGGGTCAGCTCGAGGTGCTGCTTCTGGTCCTCGCCGACCGGAACCTCGGTGGCCTTGTAGAGCAGGATGTCGGCCGCCTGGAGCACGGGGTAGGTGTAGAGCCCGACCGACGAGCGCTCCTTGTGCTTGCCGGACTTCTCCTTGAACTGGGTCATGCGGTCGAGCCAGCCGAGGCGGGCGACGCAGTTGAAGATCCAGGCCAACTCGGCGTGGGCGGGCACGGCCGACTGGGGGAAGATGGTCGACTTCGCCGGATCGAGGCCCGAAGCGATGTAGGCGGCGGCGATCTCGCGCGTCTGGGCCGTCAGCTTGTCCGGGTCCTGCCACACGGTGATGGCGTGCATGTCGGCCACGAACAGGAAGCAGGGCGCGCCTTGGTCCTGCAGGTCGACGAAGCGCTTCAGGGCGCCGAGATAGTTGCCCAGATGCAGGGCGCCGGAGGCCTGGATGCCGGAGAGAATCCGGCGCGGGCCGGCGTAAGGGACTTGGGGAGCGTCGGACATGGCTCGCGCCTAGAGCCTTACGCCTCCGGCGGCAAGGGCGCCGCACCCGGCTTCCTGCGCAACGCCGCCCGGATTTCCGCCGGCGTGACCGCGCGGAACAGGAGCAGCAGCACCGCATAGGCCCCGCCGCCCAGCGCACAGGTCACCAGCATCAGCAGCTCCTGGCCGTGAAGCAGCGGTTCGAGCCGGTCGCGGAAGGCGAGCAGGCCAACGATGAGCGCGCCCATGACGGCGCTGGCGCCGAGGATCTTGGCGAGCCGCACGAGGGTCGCCCGGTCCGGCGTCCAGGTGCCGCGGCGGCGCAGGGTGAAGACCATCAGGGCGACGTTCAGCCAGGCCGAGGCGCTGGTCGCCACCGCGAGGCCCGGCACCCCGATGACCTGGAACAGGCTCAGGCACAGGGCGACATTGACCGCGACAGAGGCCAGGGCGAACCACATCGGTCCCTTGGTGTCGCGGCGCGCAAAGAAGGCGGGCGTCAGTACGCGCGTCAGCACGAAGGCGGGCACGCCCCAGCCATAGTGGAACAGGGCCGCGGCCGTGTTCTGGGCGTCGTAAAGGACGAAGGCGCCGCGCATGAACAGCCCCTCGATCAGCAGCAGCGGCATGGCCATGAGGGCGGCGGCGGCGGGCAGGGTCAGGGCCATGGAGAAGGCAAGCGCGTCGTCCATGGCCGTCTGGGCCCCGCGCTGGTCGCCGGCGCCGACGGCGCGCGACAGCGCCGGCAGGAGCGCCACGCCCACCGCCACGCCGATCAGGCCGAGCGGAAGCTGGTAGAGACGGTCCGCCGTCGACAGCCAGGTCCGGGCGCCGTCCACCTCGCTCGACAGGGCCTGGGAAATGAAGACGTTGATCTGGGTGGCCGAGCCCGCGATGACCCCGGGGATGGCCAGGAGGAACAGAGCCTTGATCTCGGGCGTGAGGCGCGGCGGATGGATCCGCAGGCGTGCGCCGACCTTGCGGACGCCCCAGGCCAGCAGCAACAGCTGGCCGAGTCCGGCGGCGAAGATGCCCCAGACCGCGCCCTGGGCCGCCTGTTCGGGACTGTCGGCGGGCACGAGCAGCCCCGCGAGAATGAACAGGTTCAGCAGCGACGGCGCGATGGCCGAGACAATGAAGCGTCCGCGCGCGTTCAGCACGCCCGAAAGCAGGGCCACCAGGGTGATCGCCGGCAGATAGGGCATGGCGATCTGGGTCAGGACCACCGCGAGGCGGAACTTCTCGGGGTCGTCGCGGAAGCCCGGATTGATGACATTCATCAGGACCGGCATGGCGGCCATGGCGATGATGGCCAGCACGGTCGTGACCGTGGCCAGGACCGCCAGTGCGTCCATGGCGACCTTGTCGGCTTCCTCCTGGCCCTTCTCCTCGAGGGTGCGGGCGTAGGCCGGGACGAAGGCGGCGGTGAAGGCGCCCTCGGCGAAGATGCGGCGGAACAGGTTCGGGAAGCTGAGCGCGGTGTTGTAGGCGTCGGCCGCCGGCCCGGCGGAGGCGCCGAGGAAGGCCGTGATCGCCATGTCCCGGGCAAGACCGAGGATTCGGCTGACGAAGGTCAGGCCGCCATAGACGATGGAAGACCGGATCATCCCCCCCGAGGCCTGGGCACGGCCGGGATTGGGCGGGGTCACGGGTGGCGTCGGGGGAGCATCGGTCACATCCGGCCTCTAGGCGCGTGGGCGATAGGCCGCAAGCGTCATCGCGCCGCGCTGGCCGGGGCGCGGGCGAGCCGGCGCGCCGGGGCGGTGTCCGCGCCCGGCTTGAGCGCCGCCAGCAGGGCCTCGCGGACCCGGGCCTGATCGGCGGCGGCGGTCAGGCGGGCCCCTTTGCGCGTCGTGACATAGAAGGCGTCCACGGCCCGCGCGCCATGGCTCTCGATATGGGCCGAGCGGATCGCCAGTCCGGCGTCGGTCAGGGCGCGGGCCAGGTCGGCCAGCAGGCCCGGCCGGTCGCGCCCTGACGTCTCGACGATCGTCGCCGAGCCGCCCTCGGGATTGTCGAAGACCACCACGGGGGCGACGTCGAAGACGGATGTCCGGCCGGGCGGGGCGTGAGGCGGGCGCGGGCGGGCGCGACCGAGCGAGGCCTCGACGACGGCCTTTTCGAGCCGTCGGCTGAGCCGGGGGTCGTCGAGGGCGAAGGGGCCGCCCTGGCCGTCCTGGAGCTGGAAGGCGTCGACGGCCCAGCCTTCCTCGGAAGTCCGGACCCGCGCCCCGGTGACGTCGGCGCCCTCGGCGGCCAGCGCCTGGACAACATCGGCGAACAGGCCGTGCCGGTCGCGCGCGACGAAGGTCAGTTCTGCGGTGTCCCATTCGGGCCTGTGCACGAGGGCGGCGGCCGCGCCTTGCTTGACCGCTCGCGCCATCAGGGCGGCGTCGGGAGGCGCGATCTCGTCCGGCGTTTCGTCCTCGCCCCGGAACCGGGCTTCGGTGGCGGAGTAGAGCTCGCGCATCAGCTGACCCTTCCACCCGTTCCAGACACCCGGGCCGACCGCGCGGACGTCGGCGGCCGTCAGGACGAGCAGCATGCGAAGCCGATCGAGATCGCCAACGATTTCTGAGAAGGCTGCGATGGTCGCCGGGTCGGCGGTGTCGCGCTTCTGGGCGAAGTCGGACAGGACGAGGTGGTGCTCGACCAGCCAGGCGACGAGACCGGCGCGGGCGGGATCCAGGCCCATCCGTTCACAGGCCCGCCGGGCGGCGATGGCGCCGTCTTCCAGCTGGCCACGCGTGCCGCCCTTGCCGACGTCGTGGAGCAGGAGCGCGAGATAGAGCGCCTCCTTGTCGGCGATCTTGGGGAAGATGGCGTGGGACAGCGGATGGTCGTCCTTCAGGGCGCCGGTCTCGATGTCTTTCAGGATGCCGATCGCCTGGAGGGTGTGCTCGTCCACCGTGTAGGCGTGATAGCGATTGAACTGGGTCTGACCGACGACACGCGCGAACTCGGGCAGAAAGCGGCCGAGCAGGCCGGCCTCGTTCATCAGGCTGAGCGTCCGGTAAGGCTGGCGGCCGTGGGCCAGGATGTCGATCAGGGCGCGGGCGGCTTCCGGGTCGCGCCTGAGCGACGGGCTGACGCGATCCAGTGACCGGGCGACGGCGCCGAACGCGTCGGGGTGCAGGTCCAGGCCCTGCCGGTCAGCCTCGCGGAACAGTTCGAGCATGCGCAAGGGGTGGTCGGCCAGGATCGCCGGGTCGTGGACAGTCAGACGCCCGCCCTCCTCGACCACGCCCTCGATCGGGGACGGCTTCGGGCGACGGCGCGGCAGGGGCAGAAGCCGCATCAGACCACCGGCGGGCTTGGCTTGCATGGCCTCGAGCTTGGCCGACATGGCGCGGGTCAGGGCGCCGACGTCGCGGGCGATGACGAAATAGCGGCGCATGAAACGTTCGACGGCGGGCTCGTCGCCGCGGCCCGACCAGCCCATGCGCTTGGCGACCTCGGGCTGGAGATCGAAGCTGAGCTTGTCCTCGGCGCGGCCGGCCAGCCGGTGCATATGGATGCGCACGGCCCAGAGGAAATCGAAGGCCTGGACGGCGAGGCGCTGTTCCTTGTGGGTCAGGAGACCCTCCAGGACGGACTGACCG
The DNA here is from genome assembly GCA_946481425.1 of uncultured Brevundimonas sp. The sequence goes on along the minus strand of CAMLNT010000051.1, from coordinate 6,403 downwards.
AGCGGGCTTTCCGGCGCCAGGGATCGGGCGATCCAGAACAGGGCGTTCAGGTCGCGCAAGCCGCCCTTGCCGTCCTTGACGTTGGGCTCGACCTGATAGCGGACGGCGCCCGCCTTGCGGTGACGCGCGTCGCGCTCGGCCAGCTTGGCGGCGATGAAGGGGCGGGCGTCGGCCTTCTTCACCTGCTTGCGAAATCGGTCGAGGAAGGCGTCGGTGAGCGCCTGATCGCCGGCGAGATGACGCGCCTCCAGCAGCGTCGTGCGGATGGTCATGTCATCGCGCGCCAGCCGCAGGGCCTCGTTGGGCGTACGGACCGCCCAGCCGATCTTGAAGCCGAGGTCCCAAAGCGCATGGAGCAGGGTCTGGACGACCGGCTCGCCGCGCGGCGCGGCTGCGCCCGAGCGCAGGATCATCAGATCGAGGTCCGAGTAGGGCGCGAGCACGCCCCGGCCGTAACCCCCGACCGCCAGCAAACTGAACCGCTCGGCGTCCGGCGCCATCCCCGCGCGGGCGATTTCCCAAAGGGCCTTGACGGCATGGTCGGCCGCGGCGGCATAGAGGCGGGCGGCCTCGACACCCTTGAGGCCGGCGTCCAGCCTCAACCCCGCCCGCTCGCGCGCCGCCTCGAGATCGGCGCGGACCGCGGCGAGGGCGTCTTCCGGGATCACGGGCGCTCGGCGCCCTTCAGACGATAGAGCAGTTCGAGCGCCTCGCGCGGGGTCAGGTCGTCGGGCTCGACATCCTTGAGGATCAGGTCGGCCGGCGACGGGCCGACGGGCGCGGCCTCAGCCACGCCCACGGCGAAGAGGGGCAGGTCGTCGAGCCGGGCGGGCGGGGCTTCCTGGCCTTCGAGCCGCTCCAGCACCTCGCGGGCGCGGGCGACGACAGGGGCGGGCACGCCCGCGAGCTTGGCCACCTGCACGCCGTAGGACCGGTCGGCGGCGCCGGGACCGGCCTCGTGCAGGAAGACGAGGTCGCCGTTCCACTCCTTGGCGCGCATCGACAGATTGCCGAGGTGCTCCAGCCGCCCCTCGAGACGGGCGAGCTCGTGATAATGTGTGGCGAACAAGGTCCGGCACTTCGCCTGGTCGTGGAGGTATTCCGCGCAGGCCCAGGCGATGGCGAGGCCGTCATAGGTGGCCGTGCCCCGGCCGATCTCGTCCAGCACCACCAGGGAGCGGTCCGTGGCCTGGGTCAGGATCGCAGCGGTCTCGACCATTTCGGTCATGAAGGTGGAGCGTCCGCGCGACAGGTCGTCGCCTGCGCCGACCCGTGAGAACAGCCGGTCGACCACGCCCAGCCGCATGGCGGCCGCCGGCACGAAACATCCGGCCTGGGCGAGCACGGCCAGAAGCGCGTTCTGGCGCAGGAACGTCGACTTGCCGGCCATGTTCGGGCCGGTGACGATCATCAGACGCCTGGACCCCTCGCCCGCGCCGTCGAGCGAGCAGGCGTTGGGGGTGAACGGCTGGCCCTCTCGGGTGACGGCGGCCTCGACCACCGGGTGGCGGCCGGCCTGGACCTCGAAGACAGCGGAACGGTCGATGACCGGACGGACGCAGCGCGCCTCCTCGGCCCACTCCGCCAGCGCCGCAGCGACGTCGAGTTCGGCCATCGCTTCCGCCATGGCGCGCAAGGGATCGGCGAGATTGACAGCCTGCTGTCGCAGGCTATCGAAGACCTCGATCTCCATGGCCAGCGCCCGGTCTCCGGCCTGGGCGATGCGGGCGTCCAGTTCGGCCAGCTCAACGGTGGTGAAACGGACCTGATTGGCCAGGGTCTGGCGATGGATGAAGCCGCTCTCGGGACCGCGGCGGATCAGGTCCTCGGCGTGTTTGGCGCCGACCTCGAGGAAATAGCCGAGCACCGCGTTGTGGCGCGCCTTGAAGGGGACGCCGCTCTCGAGCTGATAGCGGGCCTCAAGGTCAGCGATGACCCGGCGGCTGTCGTCGCGAAGCGTGCGGGCGGCGTCGAGATCCTCTGACCAGCCGGGAGCGACGAAGCCGCCGTCGCGGGCTAGGTGGCCGGGCTGGTCGATCAGGGCCCGGTCGAGGTCCGCGGCGAGGGCCGAGACGGCGTCGGAGCGGTCGAGCGCCGAGCAGGCGGCGTTGATCTCGGCGGGCCGGTCGGCGAGCGGTTCGGAGGCGTCGACAAGCAACGCGCGCAGGGCCTGGGCGCGGGCGAGACCATCACGCAGGGCGGCCAGATCGCGCGGACCGCCCCGGCCAAGCGCGAGGCGGGACAGGGCGCGGGCGATGTCGGGCGAGCCCTTCAGCTCGTTGCGCAGGCCCCGACGGGCGTCGCGCCGTTCGAGGAACCAGCCGACCGCGTCGAGCCGGGCCTCAATGGCCTCCGGCCACGACAGAGGCCGGGCTATGCGTTCGGCAAGACGCCGGGCGCCGGGCGCGGTGACGGTGCGGTCGATGGCGCCTAAAAGCGAGCCGTCGCGGCTGCCCGACTGGGTGCGGTCGATCTCCAGCGAGACGCGGGTCGCCTGATCGATGGCCATGAAGCCGGTCTCGGCCAGACGGCGGGGGGCCTTGAGCGCCGGAAGCTTACCGGCCTGGGTGGTCTCGATGTAGGCTGCGATGAGGCCCAGCGCCGAGACCTCGGCGGGCTCGAACACTCCGAAGCCGTCGAGCGTGGCTGCGCCATAGAGGCGCTCGACCCGCGCGCGGGCGGCGGTCGGATCGGCGAGAGCCTGGGCCAAGGGCTGGACCACGCCGCCGGAGGCCTTGAGCGCCATCGCAATAGCCTCGTCCGCGAACAGACGGTCGCCCGCCAGCGTCTCGGAGGGACGGACGGCGGCGAGGGCTGAGCCAATCTGGTCGCGCCCGACGGCCAGGCTCTCGACCTCGCCGGTGGAGATTTCGACGGTGGCGAGCGCAGCGCGGTCCCCGCGCACGGCGATGGCGGCCAGACGGTTGGCGCGTCCGGCGTCGAGCAGGCTGTCTTCGGTCAGGGTGCCGGGGGTGACGACGCGGACGACGTCGCGGCGCACCACCGACTTTGAGCCGCGCTTCTTGGCCTCGGCGGGGTCTTCCATCTGTTCGCAGACGGCGACCTTGTGGCCGGCGCGGATCAGTCGGGCGAGGTAGCCCTCCATGGCGTGGACCGGCACGCCGGCCATGGGGATGTCGCCGCCCTGGTGCTTGCCGCGCCGCGTGAGGGTGATGCCGAGCACCCCGGCCGCGACCTCCGCGTCCTCGAAGAACAACTCGTAGAAGTCGCCCATGCGGAAGAACAAGAGCGCGTCCGGCTGGCGCGCCTTGGCGGCCAGGTACTGGGCCATCATCGGGCTGGCGTCGACGGGGACGGGCGGGGGCGAAGGCGCGTTCATGAAGGCGCGCAAGGTGGCCGATCAGGCCCTGCGGCTCAAGCGATTCCCGGTGAGGTTCGCCAGCGGCGACTGACCCGGACCCAGATCAGCCAGAACAGCATCAGGCCGAAGGGGGCGAAGGCCAGTCCGAACTGAAGCGGCGTGCCTCGCATGGCTTCGGGCAGGACCTGCTGCTGGCCGAGAAAGAAGGAGCCCGTGGCGATGAAGAAGGCGAAGAGCATCCGCCAGAGGTGACGCGAGATGCGCTGGATGTCGGTCAGCCGCCGGGCGATCAGGGCCCGCAGGTCGAACAGCCCGGCGATCAGACAGACGGCTCCGAAGCCGAAGACCGGCCCGTTGCCGACGGGTGTCATGGACCCGGTCGAGGTCGCGCCCGCCCAGAACAGGGCGGCAGCCGCACCGAGGGCGACGATCGCGGCGATGGCTTCGACAGGCCCGGTCCGACTGTCTCGTCGCCGTGCGGCGAGCCAGGATGTGGTGACGAAGTAGACGGTGAAGAGGCCGGCGGCCCCGACGCCCGGCTCCGGCTCGAACCATTCCAGGATGGTGGCCGTGATCCCCAGCGCCAGCATGGAAAGGAAGAAGATCAGGCCGGCCCGGATGTGGAGCCATTCTCCCTTGGGGGAGACGACCGCCACGCCGCCCGCCAGGAGGGCTACCGATCCGGCGGCGATGTGGCCGATCAGGAGCGGGCTCATGCCAGGTCCGCCGTGGGCTCGGGCGCCTCGACATCCGGCCGATGGGCCAGGATGTCTCCGGGCTGGCAGGCCAGCGCCTCGCAGATGGCGTTCAGGGTCTCGAAGCGGACGCCCTTGGCCTTGCCGGTCTTGAGGATCGACAGATTGGCCAGGGTGATGCCTACCCGCTCCGCCAGCTCCGTCAGGGTCATGCGCCGCGTGTGCAGCATTTCATCGAGGGTGACGACGATGGCCATCAGATCATCGCTCCCAGGTCGTCGCGCAGGCGCGTGCCGTGCTGGAACACCTTGGCCAGGACGAAGGCGAGCAGGACCGCCAGCCAGCCGTTGAGGGAAAAGTCCCAGTCGATCTCGGCGTCCGCGACTGCCGCGAGCCGGGCCAGTACCCCGAAGCTGAGATCGAAGGCCTGAACCGCCAGCAGGCACCAGGCGATGGTGCGCAGCCGCGCCGCGTTCTCGATGACGAACGGATCGCCCTGCTGGACCGTGCCGACAATGGCGAGTAGCCGCTGGAAGACGATGTGCAGCGCCCCGATCATCGGAAGAGCGAGGATCAGCCAGATGCGGACGGCCGGGATCAGAATGCCGGCGTCGAAGCCGTTCTGGGCGCAATAGTCGACCAGCACCTGCGAGAACAGGAAACTGGCCACGAAAGCGCAGGCCAGCAAAACCCCGCCCAGGATGTTCAAGACGATCAGGATGCGCAGCAGGAGCCGCGAGAGCCCCAGTGCGGTGGTGGATGCATCGGTCAAGACAACCTCCCATGTTTGTCGTTTCACGATACCGATTTTATTGTCTGACAATAATGAATTTGTTGTAAGGCGATAATCCGCGCAAGCCCTGCTGACGCCAGCGTGCGGTCCGGCCTATCGTCCGGGCGACGAGGGAGGGCGCCATGGACGCGTTCACGGGCTTCACGGTCGAAGGGCTGGATTTCCTGCGGGGCCTGGCCGCGAACAACGACAGGGACTGGTTCGCCGCCAACCGGGCGACCTATGACGACCAGCTCAAGCCGCAACTCGCGGCCCTGATCGCGGCGACGTCATCGGAGATGGCGAAGCGAGGCGTGCCGCTGGCCGGCGATCCGAAGGCCAGCCAGTTCCGGCTGCATCGTGACACGCGCTTTTCGAAGGACAAGCGGCCGTACAAGACACACGTCTCCGGCACCCTGACGCGCGACGGCCGGCGGATGAGCCCGGGCATGGCCTATATCCATATCGAGCCGGCGCCTGAGGGCGGGTTCGACCCCCTGGCCCTGCCGGACGAGCCTCACGGGCATGGGCCGTTCGCGGCGGTCGGCTTCTATCTGGATGAGCGCAGTGACATCGATGCGGTGCGCGCGGCCATCGCCAAGCACCCCGCCGGGTGGGCCAATGTCGAAACGGCGCTGAGCAAGGCCGGGCTGCGGCTCGATCCCGGTGCGCCGGTCAAACGCCTGCCCAAGGGGTTCGAGGATCAAGCGGGCTCGCTGGCCGAGGACGCCGTCAAGCGCACGCGCTGGATCGTGTCGCGGCCGCTGACCGAGGTGGAGGTGCTGTCGTCGGACCTGCCAAAGACCCTTGCAGCCTTCGCGGCGGATGCCCGGCCATTGCTCGACTTCGGCTGGGTCGCCCTCGACAAGGCTTGACGGACCCGCGTTGTTCGTATTTTGTTCCTCAACCCTGAGGCGGGTTGAGAGGTCTCCATGTTCGCCAAGGTTGTCACAGTCGCCTTCGAAGGCGTGGAGGCCCGGCGCGTCGACGTCGAAGTGACCTCGACCCACGGGCAGCAGGGCAGCTTTCAGGTCGTGGGCCTCGGCGACAAGGCCGTGGCCGAGAGCCGCGAGCGGGTGCGGGGCGCGCTGGCCGGGATCGGTCTGGCCTTTCCGGCGAAACGGGTGGTGGCCAATCTGGCGCCGGCGGACCTGCCCAAGGAGGGCAGTCACTTCGACCTGCCGATCGCCCTGGCCCTGCTGGCGTCGATGGGGGTTCTGCCGGTCGATGCGCTGGACGGGTGGATGGCGGTCGGGGAACTCGGCCTCGACGGCAGGATCGCGCCGGTCGCAGGGGCCCTGCCCGCCGCTGTCGCGGCCTCAGGCATGGGGCTTGGACTCTTGTGCCCGGAGGCCAACGGGCCGGAAGCGGCCTGGGCGGGCGACCTGCCGATCCTGGCGCCCCGCTCGCTGATCGCGGTGGTCAATCATTTCCGGGGCACGCAGGTGATGCGCCGGCCCGAACCGGGTCAGGCCCTGACCGGAGAGGCGGCGCCGGACCTGAGAGACGTGAAAGGTCAGGAGATGGCCAAGCGGGCGCTCGAGGTGGCGGCGGCCGGCGGGCACAACCTGCTGTTCGTCGGACCGCCGGGGTCGGGCAAGTCGATGCTGGCGG
>CAMLNT010000050.1 GCA_946481425.1 uncultured Brevundimonas sp. | reverse complement strand
ATCACCGCCGCCAACGCCTCGTCCATCTCGGACGGCGCCGCCGCCCTGGTCATGACCCGCGAGTCCACCGCCAAGGAACTGGGCCTGCCCATCGTCGCCCGCGTAGTGTCCCACGCCGCCCACGCCCACGAGCCGGCGCTCTTCACCACCGCCCCCGTCCCGGCCATGCAGAAGGCCCTCGACAAGGCCGGCTGGTCCGTCGAGGACGTCGACCTGTGGGAGATCAACGAGGCCTTCGCCGTCGTCCCCATGATCGCCATGCAGGAGATGGGCATCCCCCACGACCGCGTGAACGTGAACGGCGGCGCCTGCGCGCTCGGCCATCCCATCGGAGCCTCGGGCGCCCGCGTCATGGCGACCCTGCTGGGCGCGCTTCAGGCCCGCGGCAAGACGAAGGGCATGGCCTCGCTCTGCATCGGCGGCGGCGAAGCGGTCGCGATGGCGGTCGAGCTGGCCTAGGTCAGGCCGACGATCTCGACGTCCTGGCCGTTGACCACGGCCTCGTCTCCGACCCGCTTGCCCATCAACGCTCGCGCCAACGGCGAGACATGGCTGACCGAGCCGTTCGCGGGATCGGCCTCGTCCTCGCCGACGATGGCCCAGGTCTGGGTTCGGCCGTCCTCGCGCTCGATGGTCACGGAGCCGCCGAAGCGGACCGTGCCGTCCGGCTCGGTCTCGACCAGCTGGGCGTTCGCCCGCCGCGCGGACCAGTAGCGCAGATCGCGCGTCGCCCGGGCCATCGCCGTCCGGTCCGCCTCGATGGAGCCCTTGGCCTGGGCCGCCGCATAGGCCGCCTTGGCCTCGGCCAGCTCACGCTCGATCTGGGCCAGACCGCTGGCGGTAACGAGGTTTGGATGCTGCGAAACCGGCCGGTCCGGCAGGTCCGCCGCCGTGGCTTCCAGATCTTCCTCGCGAGTAAAGGCGACGCTCATGGCGCCTGTCTAACGCGCGGGTCGGGCCCGGGTCTATTCCGCCGCCAGCGGCAGGTCATAGAGCTCGACCGGTTCGACCACGCGCGGGTCGGTCGGGCCGAACAGCAGCCAGGACAGGTCGGGCGCCTCGCGCACCTCCGCCGCCATCAGCCGGGTCAGGGTCCCGGCGCCGAGTGTCCGAACGACCATCGAGCCATCCTCCTGATTTGAGAATGACTCGCAATTCTGTGGGGCGCAAGGATCGTTTCCGCCCTTGCGCCTATCCGCCGCATCACTCCGCCAGGAAGGCGTCGACCAGGGCCGCGAAGGCCTCGGGCTGGTCGGCCATGATGAAGTGGCGAGCCCCGTCGACCCGGTGCAGCACGACGCCCGGCAGCCCGGTCCATTCGCGCGCCCACATCTGGTCCGCCATTGCGGCCGGCGCGCCGCCGTCGTCGTCCGCAGCGTAGACGGCCCAGACCGGCGTGGTCATGGCGGCGAGGCCCGGCCGCGCGTCGGTGGTCATCACCTCCCGGATCGCGGTCGCGAGCGCCTGACGATCGCTGGCCACGGCCCATTCGACCATGGCGGCCTGGGTCGCCGGGTCACGCGAAAGACCGGGAGCGCCGGCGGCCTGACCGGCCCGGAAGCTCTCCGGATCGGCAGTCAGCATCATGGTCGCGGCCTGCTCGGCGAAGGGCCGGGCCGTGTCCGGCGTGGCGGTCGGGCCGTAGAGGGCCGAGAAGAAGGGCAGGCTGTCCACACTCATCACCCGCCCGATCAGGTCGGGGTTCTGCTGCGCGAGCATCAGGGATGCGAGCCCTCCCATCGAGTGGCCGATCGCCGCCGGCCGCTCGAGGCGCGCTTCGCGAATGTAGCGGGCCAGCTCGTCCAGAGCGGGTTGCAGGAAGGGCCCGTCGCCGTGCGTCCACCGTTCCCCGGCGAAGCCGGACAGCTGAACCAGATGCACCCGATGCGTGGCCGACAGGCGTTCGGCCTCGGCGCGCCAGACCTCGCGGGAGGAGGCGTAGCCCGGGATCAGGATCACATCCGGGCCGGCGCCGACGACTTCGACCGACAGGCGGTCGGAGGCGAAGGACGCCGGGGCCTGCTCGACGGCCGCCGAACTCTGCGTCTCTGCGCGGGCTGCGCCCACGGCCACGCCGGCCAGCAGCAGCGAAAGGGCGACGAAGAAGGCGCGCGGGGGCTTGCCCGCCGGACGGCGAGTGAGATGGAACATCATGGTCTCCTTGGTATGGGTGGCCCGGCTATCCGCCGTGCGGGTTCTCGAAGATGGATTCGACGGGCTGGCCGAAGACCGAGGCGATCCGGTAGGCCAGGTCGAGGGAAGGGTCGTGCTTTTCGGTCTCCAGGGCGTTCACCGCCTGGCGGCTGACCCCGATGGCCTTGCCCAGGTCCTCCTGGGTCCAGCCCTTCTCGGCGCGCAGGACACGCAGGCGGTTCTTCATCGGGCCGAGTCCTTCACAAACAGCGGCATCGGGCCCATCAGCGCCCAGAAGGCGGCATAGGTCCACCAGCCTTCCAGGTGGGGCGCCTTGGCGAACAGCTCCGCGAAGCCCCAGAAGACCGACAGCGCCAGCGTCAGACCGGCGGCGATGATGAAGCGCTTGGCCGTCACTGCGGCGACGAACTCGTCGCTCTCCTTCATGAACGACAGGGTCGCCCAGATCTGCCCGGCGACCGGCGCCGAGACGGCGAGGGCGAGGATCCAGCCACTGACGCCGCCGATGGCGTCCAGCGCGCCGCCGACGGCGCCCATCAGCGCCCCGACATAGCCGAGCATGAATCCGGCGGTTCGAAAGGCATAGCGTTTGGCAGCGGCAGTCATGTGTCAGCTCCTCCTGACTGAATGTAAGGACAACATGACACGATGGGAATGTCAGGTCAACCCGACATTTTGAAAGGCTGTGCTGACATTCCAAACTCGGGGCAGTGACAGGCTTTTGCGTTCGCCTTGGGACCTGCTAGGCCGTCCGGCATGACAGACGCCGCCGACCCCAAGGTCCCGCCGCCCGATGTGCGCGGCCGCCGCCTCGATCACCCGGCCTCCGACCCGCTCAAGGCCGAACTGCTCGCCCTGACCGAAACCAGGCCCATCGAGATTCTCATCGCCGGCGACGATCTCGAGGCTGGCAATTTCGCCGCCATGATCCGCGCCTTCATGGAAATGAACGGGCGCACCGTGTCGACCCGTCCGGTTCGCTTCGATCCGCCCTTCCGTGGCATGCAACTCCACGAAGGCGAAGACAAGGTCCAGCTGGCCATCGGCCACCGCTGAGGTCGCGGCGTGTCGGGACCGGATAACGAAGGCTTCCAGAAGCGCCGCCGCGAAGCCGATGCGCGCGTCCAGCGCAAGAACCGCGAAGACCTGGGTGTATCCAACGTCGTGCCGCTCCGTCGGCCCGAGCCGAAACGCGAGTTGCGCCTGTCACGGCTGGCGTTCAACCCGCTCGTGCTGTGGGCGGCGATCATCGTCTTGCTCATCGCCGTATATCTGGTCCAGCAGGCGCTCTAGCGCCGCAGTTCCAGTCCATTGCCGTCGGGGTCCGTCAGGTAGAGGGACACGGCCTCGCCGGTCGATCCGTAGCGAAGGCCCTCTTCGCCAATTTGCACGCCGTGGCTTTCAAGATGCGCCCGCACCTTGTCAGCATCGAAATCCTCGATGCGCAGGCACAGGTGATCCATGTTGCGGCCCTCGGACCCCGGCGCCGCGCCGCCCATCCGGCCGAGTTTGCCATCGACAGGGACCAGGTCGATCAGGGAGGCCCCGCAACGCAGCTGGTACAGGCCGATGGCCTCCTGCGTCCGTTCGAGCGTGCAGCCGATGACGTCCTGATAGAAGGCCATCATGGCCGGGTGATCCTTGGTGCGGATCACGACGTGGTCGATGCCGAGGGGCTTGAGGCCCATCAGTAGGCAAAGTCCCGATAGACACGGCTCACGTCGCCCTGCCAGTCGCCGTGATAGAGGTCCAGCAGTCGTTCCGCCGGCGTGACCCCGCTGTCGGCAATATCCTCCAGTTCCGACAGATAGCCGCGCTCGTCGACCATGCCGCCGGAGAAGCGGGCGCGGTTCTTGAGGCCCAACTTGGCGATGGCCACGACCTCGCGGGCGACATCGCGCAGTGACCGGCCGCCGACCTCGGTCTTGAGCCCCAGACGGGTCACGTCGCGGCGTAGGCGCTCGTGGTCCTCGATGTCCCAGTCCCTGGCGACGTCCCAGGCCGCAGACAGGGCGGTCGAGTCGTAGAGCAGGCCAGCCCACAGGGCCTGGAGCGCGCAGATGCGGCTCCACGGCCCGCCGTCCGCGCCGCGCATCTCAAGGTAGGACTTCAGCCGCACCTCGGGGAACAGGGTCGTCAGGTGATCGGCCCAGTCCTTGGGGGTCGGATACTCGCCCGGAAGCGCCGGCAGCCGGCCTTCCAGGAAGGCGCGGAAGGATTGGCCCGAGGCGTCGATGTATCGGCCGTCGCGCTTGACGAAATACATCGGCGTATCGAGCGCATAATCGACATAGGCTTCAAACCCGAAGCCGTCGGCGAAGACGAAATCCAGCATCCCTGTCCGGTCCGGATCGGTGTCGGTCCAGACGTTGGCGCGCGCCGAAAGGAAGCCGTTCGGCCGGCCTTCGGTGAAGGGCGAGTTGGCAAAGAGGGCCGTGGCGACCGGCTGCAGCGCCAGGGAGGCCCGGAACTTGGTCACCATGTCCGCCTCGCTGTCGAAGTCGAGGTTGGACTGAATGGTGCAGGTCCGCAGCATCATGTCGAGGCCAAGCGATCCGACCTTGGGCATGTAGGCGCGCATGATGTCGTAGCGGCCCTTGGGCATGACCGGGACCTCGGCGCGGGTCCACTTCGGGTCGAAGCCCACCCCGAGGAAGCCAAGACCGAGTTCGTCCGCGACCGTTTTGACCTCCACCAGGTGCCGACCGGTCTCGTCGCAGATGTCGTGGACGTCCTTGAGCGGCGCGCCCGACAGTTCGAACTGGCCGCCGGGCTCCAGGCTGACTGAAGCGGTCATGCCCTCGGAATTGGCCCGTTCCAGGCCGATCACGTGGCCGCCCTCCTCGACCGGGGTCCAGCCGAAGCGCATCAGGCCATCCAGCATGGCGCGAATGCCGTCGGGCGAGGCGTAGTCCGGGCGTGACAGGTCAGAGCGGCGGAACACGAACTTCTCGTGCTCGGCGCCAATCCGCCACTGGTCGCGCGGCTTCATGCCCTTGTCGAGGGCCGAGATCAGTTGATCGCGCGAGAGCGGTTCGGTCATGTGTGGCCCCTGTGTGCGCGCTAGATGGGCGGTTCCGGGCTCGCGCTCAAGAGCGCCAGTCGCCGAGCGCGGCCTGCCACAGGCTGAGCGCCGCGATAGCCGCCGTATCGGCCCTGAGAATGCGGGGGCCCAGACCAACCGGCGTCACGAAGGATTCCGACCTCAATCGCTCGCGCTCGTCCGGTGAAAAGCCGCCCTCGGGACCGATCAGGACCGACCAGGGCGCATCCAGATGCGGCAACGCCTGGAGCGCCGGGCGGACGTCACCGCCCTCGTCGCAGAACATCAGCCGACGCTCGGCCGGCCAGCCCTCGAGGATGCGGTCGAGCTTCTCCGGCGCAATGATCTCGGGAACGTCGAGCCGGCCCGTCTGCTCCGAGGCCTCGGTCGCGATGGCCTGCAGCCGGTCGACGCGCGTGTGGTCTGCCTGGGTGAAGCGGGTGATGGCCAGACGGACCCGACGGCATCCGAGCTCAGCCGCCTTCTCAACGATCGTCTCCAGCCGATTGCGCTTCACCAGGGCGACGATGAGTTCGACGTCCGGAGGGGCCGACTGGACGCGCGTGCGCTCCATGGCCATCAGCACGCAGCTGCGCTTGGAGGCTTCGGTGATCTCGGCCCGCCATTCTCCGTCGCGGCCGTTGAACAGCAGAACGGCGTCGCCGACGCCCTTTCTCATCACGCCGGTGAGATAGCGCGCCTGATCGGAGGCGGGCTCAAGCACCACACCGGCGGACAGGGGCTGATCGACGAAAAGACGGATCATGCCGCGACCTTAGCGGCCTGGCGGCAGTCGGGCTATCCGCCGCCGACCCCTCGCTGGAAGCTTTCGACCAGGGAGCCGGCCACCAACCGCCAACCGTCGACCAGCACGAAGAAGATCAGCTTGAACGGCAAGGACACGATGACAGGCGGCAGCATCATCATGCCCATGGACATCAGCACCGAGGCCACCACGAGGTCGATCACGAGGAACGGCACGAACAGCAGAAAGCCGATTTCGAAGGCCCGCTTTAGCTCGGATATCATGAAGGCGGGCGTCACGACCCGCAGCGGAAGATCCTGCGCCGTGGTTCCCGCCTCGACGTTCGACAGGCGGGTGAACAGGGCGAGGTCCGCCTCGCCGACCTGGCTGAGCATGAAGGTCTTCACCGGCTCGGCCGCGAGATCGAAGGCTTGGGGGAGCTCCATCTGCTGGTCGAGCAGAGGCCGGATGCCCGAATCATAGGCGTCGGTCCAGGTCGGCGCCATGACGATGGCCGACAGGAACAGGGCCAGCGACACCAGCACCGCATTGGGCGGCGACTGCTGCAGGCCCAGTGCGGTCCGGAGCAAGCTCAGCACCACCACGATCCGCACGAAGCTGGTGGTCATGATGACGATCGAGGGCGCCAGGGACAGGACGGTGATCAAGCCGATCAGCTGCACCACACGCTCGGTCAGGCCCGCGCCCGTGCCCAGGTCGATGTTCACGGACGAGCCGGCGCCGGACTGGGTGACGAGGTCCTGCGCCAGGGCCGCGACCGGCCACATCAGGCAGAAGAGGGTGGTGATCAGCGAAAGACGCAGCGCGCGGCGAAATTCCTCGCGTGTCGGCATGCCGATCAGTCCGCGCGGGGTCGTCACTTGCGGACCTCGGGGCGTTCGAGCTCGCGGCCTTCGCCCAAGAGGATCAGGCGTTCCTCCTCGTCGATCTGCACCAGAACAAGGCGGCGGGCCGGATCCAGCACCAGGGTTTCGATCACCTTCAGGCGCCTCTCCCCGCGGTCGGCGTTCAGCTTTTCGATCAGTTGCGGCGCGTACCGCCTCAGGCCCACGGCCACCAGGCCGATCAGGCCCAGGGTCAGCGCAAGGCTGAAGACCGCCCAGGCAAAGTTCAGAAAGTTCATCAGGGACCGGCCTCACACGCCCGCGTTCGGGCCGCCAGAGGCTCCCCGATCATGGTTAACGGCCTATTGCTGAAAGGTCTGGTTAACCATGCAGGCGGCATTTTATGCCGTGAAGGATCGCGGAGGCCTCATGGGCGTCGACGACATCCCCCTGTTCGGAATGCTGCGCGGCCGCCTCGGCTGGCTCGCGGAGCGTCAGCGCGTGGTCGCCGAAAACGTGGCCAACGCCGACACCCCCGGCTACCGCGCGCGCGATCTGGCGACGCCGACCGACTTCGCCGAGGCGCTGAACGGCGCCCGCGGCGTGGGCATGATGCGAACCTCGGCGGCGCATATCCCGTCCTCGCCGGCCGCCTCGACGCCGTTCACCGCGCAGGTCTCGCCCGATTCCGAGACCACGCCGGACGGCAACTCGGTCGTGGTCGAGGAGCAGATGCTCAAAATGGCCGAGAGCCGCATGGCCTATGACGCGGCGATCGGCTTCTACCAGAAGTCCATGAACATGCTGCGGATGGCCGCCCGCAAGCCCGGCGGCTGATCGAGGAGCGCTGTGACCCATGCCTGATCCCGTCGGACCGCGTAACTCGACCATGGCCGTGGCCGCATCGGCGCTGCGCGCCCAGCAGTCGCGGATGCGCATCATCGCGGAGAACATCGCCAACGCTCAGTCGACCGCGCCGGTCGAGGGGGGCGATCCCTATCGCCGACAGGTCCCGGTCTTCCAGACGCGGGAGATCGACGGCGCGACGGGTGTGGAGCTGGCGCGCGTGTCGGAGGACCAGGGCGACTTCCGGCTGGACTATGATCCGGGCCACCCCGCAGCGGACGCCGACGGCTACGTGCGCCGGCCCAATGTCGACACGCTTGTCGAGGCCATGGACATGCGCGAAGCGCAACGGGCCTACGAAGCGAACCTCAATGTCATCGAGACGGCGCGCGCGATGGAGCAGCGCACCCTCGATCTGATCAAGCGCTAGGGAGCTAGGCCATGGACGCCCTGACGGCCATTCGTGCCTACACCCAGGCCGGAGCCACCGGTGGCGGCGCCGCCACGGGCCAACCCGCGGCGCCGGGCTTCGACGACATGCTGTCGGGCTTCATGACCCAGGCCGCCGACGCCACCCGCGCGGCGGAATCCCAGATGGCGGCCCACACCAACGGTCAGGCCGATCTTGTCAGCGTCGTCACCGCAATCGCCTCGGCCGAGGCCTCGCTGGAAACCGTTGTGGCGGTCCGCGATCAGGTGATCGCCGCCTACCAGGAAATCATGCGGATGCCGATCTGACGGCAACCCGGCGGCCCGCCTGGGGGTTGGATGGCTGGAAAGGATTTCCAGCCATGCTGAAAGACCGCAACTCCTCCGCCATCGTCGCCGTCTCGGACATCGACCGGGCCAGGCGCTTCTATCAGGACACCCTCGGGCTTGAGCTCGTCCAGCAGGGCGACTGCGACATGGGTGATGTGCTCCGCTTCCGGACCGGCCAGACCTTCCTGACGGTCTATCGGTCCGACTTCGCCGGTACGAACCAGGCCAATGCGGTGACGTGGGACATGCAGGGCGATCTGGAGGACACGGTCGCCACCCTCAGGTCGAAGGGCGTAACCTTCGAGCAGTACGCCATCCCGGGCATGACCTGGCGCGATGGCATCCATGAAGCGGGGGAGACCAAACTCGTCTGGCTCAAGGACCCGGACGGCAACATCCTGCACCTGATCGAAGGGATGTGATCAGCCGCCGAGATGGCGCGGGGCCCGGTTCCTCAGCCACTGGGAATAGACCCACTTCTCGCCTGAAGTCGGCGGCAGGCCGGCGTGCATCGTGGCGAGGTCTATGCGCCCGTCCGGCTTGACGTTCGCCCAGAACAGCGCGTCGCCGGTCTTGCCACGATGCCTGACGCCCGCGGCCTCCATCTGGGTCTCGCCGCCTTCGAAGTCCTCGTTCAGATAAACCAGGAATGTCGCCACGCGCTGTCCGAACTCCTCCAGGTCGGCCTGGTGCCCGGCCTTGGATGGGTCCAGCCAGTCATAATGGGGCGTGAAGGCCTCGCCAGGCGCATAGTGAAGCACGTGGAATGGCTCGAGCCCGGCCACAGGCAGGCCGGTGGCCCGCGCGATCCGCTGACGCACCAGCAGCATGACCAGATCGCAGTCGAGCAGGGCGAAGCTGGCGGCGCTGTTGGTCCGGCTCCATTTCACCTGACCTTCGCCGGTCTCCGGATCGAAGACCTTGGCCTTCTCCAGATAGGGCTCGGCGCGATCCCTGATCCAGGCGCAGGTGGCCTCGTCGATGAAGCCGTCGATGGTCAGGACATGCGGGCTGGCTGACAGCTCGGTCGGCGCCGGGGGAGAGATCCAGGCCTGGACATCAGGTTCGGCTCCGAGGAAATCGCACGTCGCCTTCGCCAGGGTGTGCCCGCTTGCCGCTGCCTGCCGCAACCGCCGTAGCGCCTCGGACCAGTCCTGGGGACAGCCGAGCCCGGCGCCATGCATCAGGGCCAGATGATGAGCCGCCTCTCCGTCGCCCGCATCCGCCTCGGCCATCAGAACCGACGGCGTGTGGTCACGCGCGAGCTGGTCTTCGGTCCTCATCCGCCGCGCGCCAGCCTCAGGAACTCCTCGCGCGTCCGCGGGTCGTCGCGGACCACGCCCATCAGCCGGCTGGTGGTCAGGGACGCGCCCGGCACATTGACCCCGCGCAGGGTCATGCAGGAATGCTCGGCCTCGATGACCACGCCGACGCCCTGCGGCTCCAGCACATCGTGGATCGCCTGAGCGATCTCGGCGGTCATCTTTTCCTGGATCTGCAGACGTCGGGCGAAACCCTTCACCACGCGCGCCAGCTTGGAGATGCCGACGACCCGGTTTGTCGGCAGATAGCCGACGTGCGCCCGGCCCACGACCGGCAGCATGTGATGTTCGCAGAAGCTGACGAACCGGATGTCCTTGAGCACCACCAGTTCGTCGTAGCCGCCGACTTCCTCGAACGTGCGCTCGAGATAGGTGCGCGGGCATTCCTCATAGCCGGCGAACAACTCCTTGTAGGACCGCGCCACGCGCGCGGGGGTATCGAGGAGACCCTCGCGGTCGGGATCGTCGCCGGCCCATTCGATCAGGGTGCGGACCGCGGCTTCGGCGTCGGCCTGGGTGATCGTCTTGTCGGTCATGACTCTCCTCTAGCCCGCCCGCGCCGCGCGGGCGAGGGCGGCGCGCGCTTCGGCGGCGTCCTGGTCGATCCGGACCTTCAGCGCCTCCAGGCCGTCGAACTTCAGCTCGGGCCGGATCCAGGCGACCAGCTCGGTCTCGATGATCTGGCCGTAGATTTCCTCGTTAAAGTCGAACAGCCAGACCTCGAGCAGAGGCTCGTCGATGTGGAACATTGGCCGGACGCCCAGATTGGCGACACCGTCGATCACCCGGCCGTCGGCGAAACGGGTGCGGGTCGCATAGACGCCGTAGGCCGGGCGGACATAGTCGCCCATCCGCACATTGGCCGTCGGCACGCCGATGGTGCGGCCGCGCTTGTCACCATGGACCACCTCGCCCTCGATTGCGAAGGGGCGGCCGAGGATGGCGGTCGCCTCTTCGGGGCGTGCGCCCATCAGGGCCTCGCGGACGGCGCTGGAGGACAGCTTGGAGCCCTCGCTCGAGCACAGCTCTCCGGTGACCGAGACGGTGAAGCCGAGGCGTTCGCCATAGACCTTGAGCGCTTCGGGCGAACCGGTCCGGCCCCTGCCGAAGGTGATGTCGAACCCGACCGCGACGTGGCGCACGCCGAGGCCCTCGGACAGAACCTGGTCGGCGAAGGCGCGATCCGACAGACCCGCCATCGTCGCGTCGAAGGGCAACAGATAGAGCCGGTCGACGCCGAGAGCCTCGAGCGCCCGCGCCTGCTGGTCGACGGTCATCAGCCGGAACGGTTCGGCGTCGGGCTGGAAATAGCGGCGCGGATGGGGCTCGAAGCTGATGACACCGCTGGGAACACCGAGCCGCCGGGCAGCGTCGATCGCCTGGCCGATCACGGCCCGGTGCCCGAGATGTACGCCGTCGAAATTGCCCAGCGCGATGGCCGCGCCGCGAACCTCTGGCGCGAGATCGGTCCAGCCTTGGATGACCCGGATGGCCAACCCCTAGCCGCGCTTTCGCCGGCGCGGCACGCGGATAGTGGCCTCGCCATCGAGGATCGGCTCGCCGCCGACCAGGCACTCGGTCCTGAGCGTCACCCGCGCCGAGGTCGGGTCGATGGCGGTGACGGTCACGCGGGCCACGACCGTATCGCCGATGCGGACCGGCTTATGGAAGGCGACCGTCTGGTCGAGATAGATCGCGCCGGGCCCAGGCAGGATGGTTCCTACGACCGCCGAGACGAAGGAGGCCGAGAGGAGGCCGTGTGCGACCCGACCGCGATAGGCGGTGGTCTTGGCGAACTCGTCGTCGATGTGGATCGGGTTGTAGTCGCCGGAGGCCTCGGCGAAGGACATGATCCGCTCGTGGGTGATCTCCACGGCGATCTCGGCCGTCATGCCAACGGACAGTTCGTCGAGGATATAGCCGCCCTCGGGGGTCTTGGTTTCACTCACCAGTTCAGCTCCTGGGACACATAACGCGCCTTCGCGCCGTGATCGGCAAGCAGGCGTTCGGCACGGGCCGGGTCGAGCCGGCCCGTTTCATCGACGACATCCGCGCCGTGGATGCCGCCGGCGACGAAATAGCAGTCGAGGTTCTGGTTGTTGGCGCCCAGCACATCGGTCGGCAGGCCGTCGCCGATGCACAAAACGCGGGCCGGATCGAAGCCGTCGCCCGCGAGGCGCATGGCCAGGTCGTAGATAGGACGGAAGGGCTTGCCGGCCATGACTACAGTCCCACCCATGGACTCATAGACGTCGGCCAGGGCGCCCGCGCACCAGATCAGGTCGGCGCCGCGATGGACGACCTTGTCGGGATTGGCGCAGACCATCGCAAGACCCCGGTCGACGGCGACCTGGAAGCGGGCGCGGTAGTCCTCAGGCTGTTCGGTCTCGTCGTCGATCAGGCCGGTGCAGGAGACGAACGCGGCGTCCTCGGGGCGGTCCGTCAGGGTGACGCCCGCTCCGTCGTAGAGCAGCAGGTCGCGGTCGGGGCCAACGGCCCAGGCAGGACCAGGGGCACGCTTCTTCAACTCGGCCAGGGTGGCGTCCCCGGAGGTCGCGACCTCCGTCCAGGCGCGGCGCGAGACGCCGATGTCATCCAGCTGCGCGATGAATCCATCGCGCGGTCGCGGCGAGTTCGAGATCAGGACCACCTTCCCGCCCTGGGCGCCGAAACGCTCAAGCGCCTCGATCGAGCGCGGATAGGGGACCCTGCCATTATGGACCACGCCCCAGACGTCACAGAGGACGAGGTCGTAGCGGTCGGCGATCTGGGACAGGCCGGTCAGGGTTTCGGGGGCGGACATGGGCCGTCTCTAGCCGGGCCCGGCCTGGCCCGGCCACCCCAAAATCGCGATCAGGCGCGCTCGCGGCGCAGGAGCTCCTTCTTGCGCTCGGTGCCCCAGGCGTAGCCGGTCAGGGAGCCGTTGGAACCGACCACCCGGTGGCAGGGCACGACCACGCAGACCGGATTGGCCCCGCAGGCGGCGCCGACCGCGCGGGCGGCGCCTGGCTTGCCGATGGCGCGGGCGAGGTCGCCGGAGGTCCAGGTCTCGCCGGCCGGGATGGTGCGAAGCGCCTGCCAGACCTTCTGCTGGAAGGCCGTGCCGCGCACGTCGAGCGGCAGGTCCTGGCCGGGGTCCTTCGGGTCGTCGATCAGCTCGATGACGCGTCGGACAAGGGCGTTGAGGCTCGCGTCGCCATCGGTGACCTCGGCGTTGGCGAACTGGCGGCGAAAGCGGTCAAGCATGAAGCCAGCGTCGTCGCCGAGCTCAATGGACGATACGCCCCGGGCGGTAGCCGCCACCAGC
>CAMLNT010000049.1 GCA_946481425.1 uncultured Brevundimonas sp. | reverse complement strand
ATGGCGTTGGACTTCACGTGCTTGGCCACCGTGAAGGCGAACAGCATGTCCTCGACCTCCTGCGGCGTCGGCTGGCGGCGGGTGACGATCTTGAGGTCCTCCGGCCGGATCAGGCTGCGGTCGCGAGACTGCACCAGGAAGCCGCCCGCCACCGAGCGGAACACCTCGCCCGGCCCGTGCGGATCGGGCAGGCCGTCGGTGATCAGCAGGCGCAGGTTCTTCTTGGCCGCGAAGACAGCGCGCGCCTCGTCGTCCGCGCCCGGCGCGATGACGACCTCGGTGAAGATGTCGGTGATGGCCCGCGCATCGGCGCCGGTCAGCGGCCGGTTGACCGCGATCACCCCGCCAAAGGCCGAGACCGCGTCGCACTCCAGCGCCCGCGCATAGGCCTCGCCAAGGTCCTTGCCGACGGCCACGCCACAGGGGTTGGCATGCTTGACGATAACGCAGGCAGGCGCGGTGAACTCCGCGACCAACTCATAAGCCGCGTCGGCGTCGGCGATGTTGTTGTAGCCCAACTCCTTGCCCTGGACCTGCTCGGCATGGGCCACGCCCGGGCGGGCCTCGCCGGTTCGGTAAAAGGCGCCCGTCTGATGCGGGTTCTCGCCATACCGCAGCGTCTGGGCCAGCGACCCAGCGACTGATTTCCGCGCCGGCGCCGCATCCCCGACCTGTTCCGCGAACCAGCCAGACACCGCCGCGTCATAGGCCGCCGTCCGCGCGAAGGCGCGCGCCGCCAGCCGCTTCCGCAGCCCGAGCGAGGTCGCGCCATCGGCCTTCAAGGCCGCCAGCACTTCGTCCAGCCCCGCCTTGTCCACGCACACCGCGACATAGCCGTGGTTCTTGGCCGAGGACCGGATCATGGCCGGGCCGCCGATGTCGATGTTCTCGACCGCCGCCTCGAAGCCGCCGCCCGACGCGACCGTCTGCTCGAACGGATAGAGGTCGATCCAGGCGATATCGATCGCCCCGATGCCGTGTTCGCGCATGGCCTCGGCATGGCCCGGTGCGTCGCGCACGCCCAGCAGGCCGCCGTGGACCACCGGGTGCAGCGTCTTGACCCGTCCGTCCATCATCTCGGGGAAGCCGGTCAGGTCGGCGACATCCTTGACCGGCAGGCCGGCCTTCTCGATGGCCGCGCGCGTGCCCCCGGTCGAGACCAGTTCGACCCCGGCGGCGCTCAGCGCCTGGGCCGCCTCGATCAGGCCAGTCTTGTCGGAAAGCGAGATCAGCGCCCGTCGGGGGGTCACGCGATCGGGCGGCGGCGGAAAGTCGGGAGCGGCGGGCATGGGGGAGGGCGCCTTGGCTTGATGTGGATCAGGATGGGTTGAAGCGGGGCTCTAGCGCGTTCAGGCACGCCAGGGTCTGCTTCTCGTCGCGCGCGGCGGCGGCGGACAGAAGGCTGTCGAGATGGCTCTGGAGATAGGCGGGCTCCGAGCGGTCGGCGCGCGCGGAAAGGACGCCTTCGACATCCGTCTCGTGGACGTCTTCAGCGGAATAGAAGATTTCTTCCGTCAGCTTCTCGCCCTTGCGCAGGCCGGTGTACTCGATCTTGATATCGAGGTCCGGCTCGTGGCCGGCCAGCCGGATCAACTGCCGCGCAAGGTCGTCGATCCGGATCGCCTCGCCCATGTCTAGGACGAAAACCGCCGCATCGCCGCGCTCCGGAAGGCTGGCCGCCTGAAGCACCAGCTGCGCCGCCTCGCCGACAGTCATGAACCAGCGCTCCATGTCCGGGTCCGTCACCGTCACCGGCCCGCCGCGCGCGATCTGGCGCTCGAACAGGGGCACGACCGAACCGGTCGAGCCCAACACATTGCCGAAGCGTACGATCGCCGAACGGGTTGAGCCGCCGCGCGCCAGCGCCTGGACGACCCGCTCCCCGACCCGCTTGGTCGCACCCATGACGTTGGTCGGGTTCACAGCCTTGTCCGTCGAGATGAAGACGAAGGCCTCGGCCGTCTCTCGGGCCAACTCCATCACGTGGACCACGCCGCCGACATTGGTCAGCACCGCCTCGCAGGGGTGCGTCTCCATCAGCGGCACATGCTTGAGGGCCGCGGCGTGAAGGACGACTTCCGGCCGATGGGCCTCGAACACCTGCTCCAGCCTTGAGCGGTCCCGCACATCGCCGAGCGCGATCGTCCAGGGCGCCTTGAGACCGGTTTCGCTCAGTTGCTGATCGAGGTTGTAGAGGTTGAATTCCGACGAATCCAGGAGGACGAGACGGTCGGGATTCTGGGCTGCCGCCCGTCGCGTCAGCTCACCGCCGATCGTGCCGCCGGCCCCGGTCACCAGGACCCGCTTGCCTTCGATCAGGGCGCGGGTGCGCGCCACATCCAGCGAGCGCGGGCGTCTCGCGAGCAGCGATGCCGTGGCCGGGCTCATGTCTGGGTCTCCACCGCCCCCGCGGGCTCCAGTTTCCACCTTATGCGTGTTTCGGCGTCCGTGCGCGCGGAACCGCGCAGCACGATCTGGACCGTGCGCCGGGTCAGGCCGTTCTCGAAACAGGCGCTCGGCTCGATGGCGACATCGGCGGCGTCGGACCGGAAGAACCAGCCTCGGCCCGTCTCGCCCCGGATGATGACGCTGCGGCGGTCGCGCGCCAGCGAGGCGGTCGCGCCGGGCTGCAGGTGGAACCGGACCGCATAGGGCGCCGCCAGGGCCTCGACCTCGGCCTTGGGCGACAGCCGCTCTTCGCCGCGCACCTCGTCCAGCCGCCGGTCCAGATAGAGCCGGCGCTCGTGCCTGAGACCATAGGCCGGCACCCAGCCGTCGTGCCCGGTCTCAACCAGCACCGCTCCCTCGCCGACCTCGCGCTTGACGGCGATGTGCATAGGCGGGGTCTCGAGCCTTGGCCCGAGGACACGCTCGAGCTGGCCCGTCAGCGGCTGGCCGGTCGAGCCGTCTCCCAGGCTCAGGGTCGAGGCCGCCGGCGTCAGCCGGAAGCCCTGACGGTCCGCCGCCCGCTCGCTCCAGCCGGAGTTGGTGATCAGCCGGTCGCGGCCGCACACGATCTCCAAGGCCCCTGGTTGGGCGCAGGCGGACTGCGAATAGCTGCCCACCGCCGGCGCGCCTGCGTCCAGAATGATGTGCATCATCTGCCCGTCGAGACGCTCATAGCCCCCGGCCGTCAGGCGTTCGGCGCCCGCGGGCGCGCCTGTGTCGTCATGCGCCCGGGCGGCCGCCACACGCGCAGGGCTGGAGGCCTCGCCGCCCTGGAAGGCCGCCAGCCGACCGTCTGGCAGGGTCAGGGTGCGCAGGCCCGCCGTGAGGCGATCGATGGCGCGTCCGAGTTCCTGCGGCGCCTCGTGGCCGATCTGCAGCAGGGCGTCGTCGAGCGTCAGCAGGTCGAACAGGAGATCCAGCCCGGCCTCGGGATTGCGCGAGGCGTGGCAGCCATCCGGCAGCACCGTCCGCGGCAGCGCGCGTCTGAGCCGCGCCAGTCCCTTGCTGAGCAGCGATGCGCCGGCCGGACCCGAGAGCGCCGCGCCCGCCACGGCCAGGGCCGTCGCCTCTTCGGCGGCATGGGCGTGATCCTTCGACAGTCGCGCCAGTTGCCTGGCCTGCCGAGCCAGCAAGTCAGCCAGAAGCCGCCGGTCGGCCTCTGACGCCGAGGCCGCGATGCGGCGCCCCGAGCAGGCCAGGTTGAAGATGCGTCTCGGCAGGACTTCGCGCCCCCACGAGAAGGCGTTCCAGCGTCCGAAAATATCGGCCCAGGCCAGGATCAACTTGAGCGCATCGCGCGGCGCGCGGTCACCGGTCGCCATCAGGTCAGGCAGCCACACGAACCGGTGCAGCTCGACTGCGAACCGTCGACTGGGGCAGGGCCGGTCCCAGATATCGCCGGTCGATCCGACATCCACGACCGAGCCCGCGATCACATAGCGTCCGGACGCGGCGGAACGTCCCACAGCGGCGTCGGCGGGCCGGAAATCGCGCGGCGAACAGACGAAGCCTTCGGCCTTCGGGAATCCGAGCGTCCAGCTGTAACCCGGCGCGCCGAAAACCTCGGCGGCAAGCTGTCGGGCGGTCAGCCGGGCTCCGGCGCGCAGCCAGATCGCGCCCTTGGGCCGCGGCAGCGACACCGAGGGCAGGCGAAACCGACTTTCAGTCGCCTCGGTCACGCGCGGCTCAGCCCTTCAGCGCTGCGATATTGGCCGCATAGGCGTCCGGCCCGCCCCGGAAAACGGCCGTCCCCGCCACCAGCGCATTGGCGCCGGCCGAGACGCACGACGCCGCATTGTCGGCCGTGACGCCGCCGTCGACCTGAAGATCGGCGTTCGACCCGGCCCGGTCGAGGATCGCACGCGCCTGTTCGACCTTCTTCAGCGCCGAGGGGATGAACTTCTGCCCGCCGAAGCCCGGATTGACCGACATGATCAGCACGAGGTCCACCAGCTCGACCACCTCTTCCAGGATCGACAGCGGCGTGGCCGGATTGAACACCACGCCTGCGCGGGCGCCCAATTCGCGGATCCGGCCCAGCGTCCGGTGCAGGTGCGGGCCGCTTTCCGGATGGACCGTCAGGATGTCGGCGCCCGCATTGCGATAGGCTTCCAGCCACGGATCGACCGGCGCGACCATCAGGTGCACGTCGAAAGGCTTGTTGGTGTGCGGCCTCAGCGCCTTCACCACGTCCGGGCCGATGGTGATGTTGGGTACGAAGTGGCCGTCCATCACATCCACATGGATCCAGTCGCAGCCAGCGGCGTCGATGGCGCGGATTTCCTCGCCGAGACGGGCGAAGTCACTCGCCAGGATGGACGGACAGATCAGGGGCGCGGCCATGGCCGTGGGATAGGCCGCGCCGTCCGTCCGGGCAAGGTTGATCAAGCCTCGGAGCGGATTTGCGCGAGGGTTTCGCCATCCAGGAGAAGTCGGTCGGAGGACGGCGCCCAGAGCTCGCCGTCGAGCGCCACATCGGCCAGGCCCATCCCGGCGATCAGGGTGGCGTAATAGGCGTTGCTGTTGGCCCCGAAGGCGGCCGGCCACGGATAGGCGATCTCGCGGGCGTTGACGGCGGCGCGCACCGCCTCGGCCCGTCGCAGGCAGAGATCGACGTCCACCGCCTGTCCCATGGCGAGGTCGGCCTGCGGAAAACCGGGGTCGTAGAAGCCGGTGCGGTGCTCGAAGCGCTCGCCCCAGATCACCTCGCGGCGGAACGGCAGGACGCCGCCATAGATTCTGAGTGGGGCTCCGCCCGGACCGCGGGCGATGCCGTGCAGCTCGCCGATGACGGACCCGTCGTCGTCGATCACCGCGACAAAATTATGCGCGCCGAACCAGAGGTCCCGCGTTTCCCCGCGCCGCGACCAGCGCAGCGCGGGCGTCTGCACCTTGAACAGGCGACGGGCCGTCATGATCAGTCCGGCGCGCGCTCCAGCCGGGCCGCGAAGAAGCCGTCGAGGCCTCCGCGTTCCGCCCATTGCGACGGCAGGATGCGAAGCCAGCCGTCCTTCGCCAGCGCCTCGGCCGGCGCCCCGATCGCGGCCGGGTCGGCGGGAGTCAGGGTGAAGGCGGGATTGCGCTTCAGGAAGGCCAGGACCTGGGTCTCGCCCTCCTCGCGCTCCAGCGAACAGACGCAATAGACCATCCGTCCGCCGGGCTTCACGCGTGCGGCGGCGGCGTCGAGCAGCCGGTGCTGGACATCGGCCAGCTTGGCGATCTCGGCCGGGCCGAGGGCGTAGAGGGCTTCCGGATTGCGGCGCAGGGTGCCGGTCGCCGTGCAGGGGGCGTCGAGCAGGACGGCGTCGAACTGCCGGTCGTCGGCCCAGGCCTCGCCGTCGGCGACGACGACTTCGGCCTTGAGGTTCGTGCGTTCCAGATTGGCCCGCAGGCGTCTGAGGCGAGGTTCGGACCGGTCCAGCGCGGTCACCGCCGCGCCGGTGGAGGCTAGTTGCAGCGTCTTGCCCCCGGGCGCGGCGCACAGGTCGAGCACCGTCTCGCCGGGTCTGGCGTCCAGCAGCCGCGCCGGGATCGCCGCCGCGGCGTCCTGGACCCACCAGCCGCCGCCGTCAAAGTCCGGCCAGCCGGCCACGTCGCCGCCGCGGCGCGTACGCACCGAACCGCCCGGCAGAACCTCGCCTTCCACCGCCTCGGCCAGCGCTGAGGCGTCCTCGCCCGGCTTGAGGCTGAGGTCGGTCGGCGGCTCGTGGCGGGCGTTCAGGGCAATGCCCTCGGCCTGATCCTGTCCGAACTGCTGGGCCCACCGGGCGAACAGCCACGGCGGCACATCCGCTTCCGGACCCGGCTCGGGCGCCGGCTCACGGCCGAGGCCGCGCAACACCGCATTGATCAGCGCCTTGTAGGGCCGGGTCGCATTGTCGCGCTCAGCCAGCTTCACGGTTGTCGAGACCGCCGCGAAATCCGGGGTGTCGAGGAACAGCATCTGGGCCAGGCCAATGCGCAGCAGTTCACGAACCGGCAGGGGCGGTGCGCGGTTCAGGCGCGTGTCCAGCGCCCGGTCGATCGAGCCCATGCGGCGCAGGACCGCCATGGCCAGAGCGCGGGCAAAGCCCCGGTCCTCGGGCGACAGGCTGCGGAAGGCCGGCTCGTTAAGGGCCACATCCAGCCCGCCACGACGCGCCTGGGCCGCCTCGATCAGCCGCAGCGCGGTGATGCGGGCGGGAAGGCCGGCGTTCGCGCTCACGCCGACTCCAGGCAGCGCAGGGCGACTTCGAGGTTGGCCAGGCCATCCTCACCGGTGACCGGCGGCGCGGTCTTGTTGCGCACGGCGTCCAGGAAGGCGGTCAGCTCAGCCTTCAGCGGCTCGTTCGGCCAGGTGTGCAGCGTTCGTGTCGAATAGGAGCCGTCCTTCTCATAGGCGAAGAACTCCTGAACCTGTCGCGTGATCAGGTCGGCCACGACGAACTTCTGCTGAGTCGCGACCTGCAGGATCCGCGCCTTGTAGGGCGTGACCCAGTTGGTGTTGATCTGGGCGATCACGCCGCGGTCGGTGCGGAATTGCAGGAGGGCGGTGTCCTCGCGCTCTGCTCGCGCGCGGGCCAGCTGCGGCTGGACCTCGGTGATCTCCGAGCCGGTCAGGTGGCGGATGATGTCGATGTCATGGACCGCCAGGTCGATGACCACGCCGACCTCGCCCATGCGGGCCGGGAAGGGACCGACGCGGGTAATCTGGATGGAGATGATGTCGTCGCCGGCGATGGCCTTCTTGACCGCCTCGACGGCCGGGTTGAAGCGCTCTACGTGGCCGACCATCAGGGTCGCGCCCGACGCCTTGGCCGCGTCAATCATGCGCCGCGCGCCCTCGATGTCGGCGGCGATCGGCTTCTCGACGAGAACAGAGATGCCCTTCTCCAGAAGGGCGACGCCCAGGTCGGCATGGTGCCGGTTCGGCGTCGCCACGATAGCGGCGTCCAGTCCGGCGTCCACGAAGGCTTCGGGCGTGGTGACCGGCTCGGCGCCGTAGGCGCGTGCGGCCTCGGCGGTCGGGGCGTCGGGATCGAAGGCGCAAACGAGTTCCGCATCCTTGATCTCGGACAGGACGCGGGCGTGATTGCGGCCCATGACGCCGAGGCCCGCGACCCCGACCTTCAGCGGCTGGTTGTCGGCGGTCATGCGAAGCTCCGGACGGCGGCGATGATCTGGTCCTGCGTCCCCTCGTCGAGGTCCGAGTGCATCGGCAGGCTCATGACGACTTTCGACTTGGCCTCGGTCACCGCCAGCCCCTGCGGACCTGTCGAGTGATGCGAATAGGCGGGCTGCTGGTGCAGCGGGATCGGATAATAGACCGCCGTCGGCACGCCCCTGTCTCTCAGGTGGGCGACCAGGGCGTCGCGGTTCGGATGCTCGATCGTGTACTGGGCCCAGACCGAGACGCCGCCCTCGATCACCGCCGGAACGGCCGCGACGTGATCCTTCAGCAGCTCGTTGTAGCGGGCCGCGATCCGGTTGCGCGCCTCGATCTCCCCGGGGAAGACCTTCAGCTTCTCGATCAGGATCGCCGCCTGGATGGTGTCGAGACGCGAGTTCATCCCGACCCGCATGTTCAGGTATTTCGGGTCGTGCTCGAAGGTCCGGTCCTTCAGGTCGCGGGCGACGGCCTTGCCGTGGACGCGCACGGAATCGACCAGCTCGGCCAGGTCGTCGTCATTGGTCAGGACCGCGCCGCCGTCGCCGTAGCAACCCAGCGGCTTGGCGGGAAAGAAGCTCGTGGTGGCGATGTCGGCCCAGTGGATCGGATGCTTTCCGTTGAGCGTGCAGCCGAAACCCTGCGCCGTGTCGGCGATCAGCTTCAGGCCGTGCCTGTCGCAGATCTCGCGGATCTTGGGATAGTCCGCCGGCTGGCCGAACAGGTCGACGGCGATCACCACCTTGGGCGTCAGACGTCCCTCGGCCTTCACTGCTTCGATCGAGGCCTCGAGGTGCTCGGGATCGATGTTGTAGGTGTCGGGCAGGATGTCGACGAAGACGTTCTCGGCCTCGAACCAGGGCGCCACCTCGCCGGTCGCGGCGAAGGTGAAGGATGGGCAGAAGATCGCGTCTCCGCGACCCACGCCCCACGCCATCAGCGGCAGGGCAAGGGCGTCCGTGCCGTTGGCGCAGCCAAGCGCGTGCTTCGCCTGGCCGAAGGCGGCGAGGTCGGCCTCGAACTGGCGTACCTGGGGACCCATCACCCATGCGCCGCCTTCGACGGCCTCGAGGATGGCGCGGTTCATGCTCTCGCCGATGCGACGACGTTGGGCCTGAAGGTCGATGAACTGGATGCTCATGGGGCGGGACTTCTAGCAGATTTGTCGAGGAAGGAAGCGAACGGGAGATCGGAGAGGACCGTGGGCGACCAGGCCTCGCTGAGGGCGGCGATCCGCGCTGGGCCTGCGGCGCCGAGCCTTTGGGCCTTGGAAGGATCGTCGAAAAGATCGCGGATCGCCGCAGCGGCCGCCGCGGTATCGGGCTCGGCCCACTGGCCGGTGCGGTAGGCGCGGGTCCGGTCGCGCGCGGGGACCAGCCGCGAAGGGATCAGCACGCCCGAGGTTTCGTCCATGAAATCCAGCACGCCGGACCAGCCCGTGGCGATCACCGGCTTGCCCAGCGCCATGGCCTCGGCGGCGACGAGGCCGAAGCCTTCCGCCCGATGCGTCGAGATCAGGATGTCGATGCTGGCGAGCAGGTCCCACAGGTCTCGCCCGTCCAGCCGTTCTTCATAAAGTCGGATATCGGAGCGCCTGTCCGTCAGCTCCCGAAGCCGTTTCCCCGACACCGGATCGGTCGACAGGGCCACACCCTTGACGATCAGGCGGGCGTCGGGCCGCGGTTCGGGAAAGGCCTGCGTCCAGGCCTCGATGGCGCCCCAGGGGTTCTTGCGCGCGAAGGCCGAGCGGCCGTCGAACATCACCAGGGCATGGCGCGCCCCGCCCTCCAGGCCGAACCGATCCGGCCGTGCTGTCACCCCCGCGGGTTTCCGGACGGGATGGGGCATGACACGAATCTTGGCGCGCTGAGCGGACTGCCCGGCCCGGGCCAGAGCCGCACCGACGCCCTCGCCGGCAAAGTGAGAGGGAACCCAGATTTCGTGAAGCCACGGAGCGACCCGGGCCCACTCGGGCGGCGCCTCCGTAGTTTCCCAGGCCCAATAGCCGATGCGGTAGCGTCCGGCCCAGTCGGCAGGGTCGTGGGCCATCAGGGCGACTTCGGTCTCAGGCGCATTGGCGTGAATGATCCAGACCCCGCCTGGCCGGTCGCTGACAGGCGGCTTCGGACCCGGCTTCCACAGCCGTGCGAAGGCGGGCCTCAGGGATTGGCGTTCGACCGGATAACCGGCCGTCTCAAGAGCCGCCGCCGTCGCCTCCCCGGCCCGGCCAACGCCCAGCGCCTCGCCGAGAAACCCGCTGACGACCAGCGGGCCCGGCTGGATCGTCACCTCGCCCTTCGGCCAGCCCGGCTCGCGCAGCGCGCGCGCGGCCGCGAGCGCCGATCGGATCAGCGGCAGGCGGACGGGCAGGGGAAGCAGGCGGATCAGCCCCATGGGGCGGTGGTCTCCTGGGCGGCGCTGCAGGTCGAGGGCGGGCCGCGTCTTAGCAGAATCAGGCGTTGCGGCCGTGAAAACTCGTCACCGATTGTTGCAGGCGTCGACGTGACTTCGCCGCCTGTCTGCGTCAGAACCGCAGGGAGGGTCCGCCGAGGGATCGGCGGAGGAGGCGACGGCGTGGTGCGTTCAAAGGTCATTCCGGTCATCATGTCCGGCGGGTCGGGTTCACGCCTGTGGCCGGTCTCTACAGACGACCGGCCCAAGCAATTTCAGGCCCTCGACGACGATCTCACCCTCATCCAGGCCAACGCCCAGCGCTTCCATGGCGCCGAGGAAGCCGACTTCCTCGCCCCGATCGTCATCTGCAACGAGCGCCATCTGGATCTGGTTCGCGAGCAGTTTGCGGTCATCGGTCTGGAGCCCTCCGCGATCGTGCTGGAGCCGGTCGGGCGCAACACCGCCGCCGTCGCCGCCGCAGCCGCGCTGGTGGCCCGCGACCTCGATCCGGACGCCCTCGTCCTGCTGGCCCCCGCCGACCACGTCATGCGCCGGCCCGAGGCCCTGCGCGAGGCGGTGGTGAAGGCGCAAGGCGTGGCCCGCTCGCGGATCGTGACCTTCGGCATCCACCCCAAGGGGCCGGCCACCGGTTATGGCTATATCAAACGCGGCGAGGCCCTCGCGCCGGAGGTCTTCCGCATCGAACGCTTCCTCGAAAAGCCGCCGCTGGAGGACGCGATCGCCTATGTCGCCCACGGCGGATACGACTGGAACGCCGGGCTGTTCCTGTTTGCGCCGGACGTCATGGCGACCGAGGCGCGTCAGCTCGCGCCGGCCGTCTGGGGCGCGGTCGAGGCCGCGTATCGGCTGGCGAAACGGAACGGTCCCGTGATCCGTCTGGACGCCGAGGCCTTCGCCGAGAGCCCGTCAATCTCGGTCGACCACGCCGTGATGGAACGCACCGAGCGGGGCGCGGTGGCGCCGTGCGATCCGGGCTGGAGCGACATCGGAAGCTGGGCCGAACTCTGGAAGCACCTGCCGCACGACTCCGCCGGCAACGCCCTGGTCAACGGCGTCGCTGTCGACTGTGAGAACAGTCTGGTCTTCGCCTCGAACGGCAAGCCGGTCGCCGTGGTCGGCCTGTCGGACGTACTTGTGGTCTCGACCGACGACGGGGTGCTGGTCGTTGCCCGGGACCGGGACCAGGACGTCCGCAAGGTCCATGGCGCCCTGGCGCGCCTGTCCGACGAGCCCTAGTCGGCCTGGGGGAAGGCCTGTTCACAAAGCTCGCGGCCAAACGCGGTCGACAGCTGCTCCTCGCTCTCGGCCATCTCGAAGGCGGCGAAGCGCGCGCCCACCACCGTCCGGCCGATTTCGTATTCCCCGACGACCCGGCCGTTCGACGGATCGACCAGCCGGGCGTGTCCACGCAGGACATTGGCCCCGCCGATCAGGGCCACCTGCACCGGATTGGCCCGGTCGAAGCGGGTGATCTCCGCCTCCAGCCTGAGCGGCCGCACGCCGTCGGCGCACTGGTTCAACTCGGCCTGCACCCGCTCGTTGAAGATGCCAGCGAACTCGGCCGTGGTCTCGATCTCGGGCTCGACCGAAAGCCGCACTTCGCCGACCCGCCACGTCTCGGCCGCCGCGATCGGCGTCACGGCCTGGGACCGGGACAGGTTCACGCAGGCGGTGAGGGGCACGGCCACGAGGGCGACAGCGAGCAGCGGGCGGATCATGGGCCGTCCTTCAGGGTTCAGCTTGGCTGTAACGTCGTTCCCCCTCCTCCAGTTTCAGGGACTCGGCCAGAAGGCGCGCCTCGCTCGCGCGGCTGGATCCGGATCGCCACGCCATGACGATCTCGCGCCGCGGAGCCTCCGCCGAAATCGGCCGGATCACGACACCGGGCGTGTTCGCCAGACCCGCCCGGACCGCCATCTCCGGCAGGAACGACACGCCAAGCCCCGATCCTACCATTTGCACCAGCGTGTGCAGGCTTGTCGCCGCGAAGACGTCGTCGCCTTTGGGCGCCGCGATATCGAAGGCGGCCAGGGCCTGGTCCCTGAGGCAATGGCCGTCCTCCAGCAGGATCAGGTCCTCGCTCTTCAGCGATCCCGGCGCGATGGGGCCCGGCGCCGCCAGCGGATGGCCGATGGGCGCCGCGGCCAGGATTGCGTCATCGCCGATCCGCGCGTGGTCGATACCCGTAGCGGAATAGGGCAGGGCGATCACCGCCGCATCGAGGTGCCCCGCCTTCAGCGCCTTGATCAGGGCCGGCGTCAGGTCCTCGCGGATGAACAGCCTCAGCGCCGGCCACTCGGCCTTCAGAGTCGGCAACCGCGCCGGCAGCAGGAAGGGGGCGATGGTCGGGATGACGCCCAGCCGGAACCGGCCTGACAGGGGCCGCCCCGCGCTTCGGGCCGCTTCGACCAGGTCTTCGGCCCGGGCCAGCACATCCTCGGCCCGACGGACCGCCTCCTCGCCTACGGCCGTCAGCTGGATCTGGCCCCGGGTCCGCTCGACCACCGACGCGCCCAGGATCTTTTCCAGTTCCTGCACCCCGGCGGACAGGGCCGGCTGGCTGACGTGTGCGGCCTCGGCCGCCTTGGAGAAGGAGCCGTGTTCGGCCAGGAGCTTCAGATACTGCAGCTGTCTGAGGGTTGGGAGCATGAGCTCGAACCTACCAGCCGGTATCGGCCCGGGCTATGAGCGCCATAAGAAAAATCGATCGAATTCAGCGGCGCCACAAGATTGACTTTGTGCGCTGCACAGGCCATCTCGCACCTGCGGCGCCGCTCCCCCGGCGCCTTTTCAATTTCCGATTACACGAGGAGAGCGCGATGCTCGGCGTCGGCCAGAAACTGCCTGAATTCAAGATCGTCGGCGTGAAGCCCGGCTTCAACAACCACGAGGAAAACGGCGTCTCGGCGTTCGAGACCGTCACTGACAAGAGCTTCGAAGGCAAGTGGAAGGTCATCTTCTTCTACCCGAAGGACTTCACCTTCGTGTGCCCGACCGAGATCGCCGAGTTCG
>CAMLNT010000048.1 GCA_946481425.1 uncultured Brevundimonas sp. | reverse complement strand
GAATTCTAGCTGGCGCTATTCCTGTGGCGGTTCCCAGTCCTCGGGGTCTTTGCCCTCGCGGAACATCTCGTCGAAGAGGTCGCGCCAGGTGGGGTTGTTCTCTTCGATGAGGCGGAGCTTCCAGGCACGGCGCCATTCCTTGATACGGCGTTCGCGGGTGAAGGCGTCGTGGCGGGTGGCGTGGGGCTCGGCCCAGACGAGAAGCTTGCAGCCGTATTTCTTTGTGTGGCCGTCAAAGGTTCCGTCGCGGTGCTGGAGGGTGCGGACGTAGAGGTTGTCGGAGTGGCCGACGTAGGTTGTGCCGTTGCGCTGGTTGGCCATGATGTAGGTCCAGAAGGGCAAGCGGCGGCGCCTTATGATCTGGGCTCCGGCATTGGCTGCTCCGCGCCGCCCTTCGGGTCGCCGGGGTGAGCGGTAGAAATAGAGACCGTTCGTCCCCGTCCGTCAAAGTGTGTTTTCCCTGTGTGGCAAGGGATCGGGGGTCCCGCAGCACGCGAGTTTTCCCCGCCCTCCGCACCACCCGCACACTGAGGGGATGGAACACACACCCCTCCCCGCCCCCGCGCCGCAGAAGTTCGTGAGCCCCGAGACCTGGGCGCTGGCGCGGCGGGATTATCTGGCGGGGGAGACGGCGGCGGTGGTGGCGCGGCGGTACGGGATCGGGATCGACAACGTCCGCAAGCGACAGATCGCCGAGGGCTGGACGCGCAAGGCGCAGCGGGCGGCGAAGGGGCCGGGGCCGTGGCCGGAGGAGGCCGGGACGCTGGAGGAGGCGCGGGCCGAGCTGGAACGGGCGACGGCGGGCGGGGCGTCGGGGGAGCCGGCGCCGCTCGGGCGTGCCCGCGAGCGGCTGGCCGAGGCGTGCGCGCGGCGGCCGAGGCTGGATCTGGGGCTGCCGTATCATCCGGGGCGGGCGCTATGCCGGGCGGTGGACGAGGCGTCGCGGCTGGTGGGGGCGGGACGGCACGAGGAGGCGCAGGATATCCTGAAGGCGGCGGAGCGGCTGGCGCGGCTGACGGGGCGGACGGCGGTATCGCCGGAGACGCAGAGCCAGGAAAAGGTGGTGCGCGAGACGGCGCTGCTGGACGTGTTCTGCGCCGCCCTGGGCGAGGGGCGGCGGCTGGCGCTGGAGCTGATGGGAGCGATCCTGGGCGCCTCGCCGCTGGAGACGCCGCCGTGGCATCGGGCCTTCGTCCTGCACGCGCGGGCCGCTGGCTATGGCGAGGCGACGGCGCGGGCCGACTTCGAGGCGGCGCGCGACGAGGACTGGGCCGCGGACGTGTGGACGCCGGACGGGCGGCTGAGGACGCTGGAGGATGCGGATGCGGCGCTGATCGCGCGGTGCGGAGATGCGTTCCCGAAGATGCTGGAGCGATGGGCGCGGGAGGGCGGGCTATAGGGCGGCGGCGCGCGGCCATGAAGGCGGCGCCGGACCTGCCGGAGGCGGCGGCGCGGCGGATGCCGTGAGGGCCCGGTCCTAGAACCGCGGGTTGGGATTGACCGCGCCGGCGACGGGACCGGCGACGACGTCCCA
This sequence comes from uncultured Brevundimonas sp., assembly GCA_946481425.1. The sequence continues at coordinate 12,159 of CAMLNT010000048.1, read as the reverse complement.
GTGCTCGACGATGCGGCAGTCTTCCAGCCGGAACAGGTCGGCGATGGCGTATTCGGGCGCGCCCTCGGCGGGGGTGAAGCGGGCGTGCAGGAAGACGAGGTCCCCCTCGGCCACGGTGCGCAGGATTTCCCAGCGGGGATCGGGGACCTCGGCGATCAGGCCCTCGAGATAGGCGATGACCTCGGCGCGGGTCCCGCCCGGGACGTCGGGCTTGTGCTCGATGAAGTCCTCCGAGACGTACCGCTCGAAGGCGGCGCGCGGCTGACGGCCGACCAGACCCTCGGTGTAGAAGGCCAGGACCACGGCGCGGTTCTCTTCGGCCGTCGCCGTGCAGGTCGCCGCGTCGGCCGGGCCGGAAGGCTGGGCCAGGGCGGGGCCGTGGACCGCCAGGGTCACGACCAGGGACGCGAAGACGGGGGCGACGACGGCGCGGATCATGGAGGCCTCCCAGGCTCGCCGCGATCCTGCCCCAGCGCAGGGCCCGGCGGCAACCTTCTGGTAAAAGATGAGGGTTTCTTGCGCGCTAACCGATTTTTGGGCTTTCGCCGGTATGGCATGGAGCATGGGAAACCGTCGTTCCGCCGTGCCGCAAGCCGCCCGCCAGCTGTCGCTGGACCTGGACGGGCCGTTTGATCGCCTGACGGCGCTGGCCTGTGCGATGTGCCGCACGAGCCATGCGATGGTCGGCGTCATCGACGGCGACCGCACGGTGTTCCGCTCGGGCGCGGTGGGCCTGGGACAGGCGGAGATGCCGGCGGACCTGAGCGTCACCCACATGCTGGTCGGCATGGGGCCGGACGCCGAGCTGGTGATCGAGGACGCGCATCTGACGCCCAGCGTGGCGAACCACCCGATGGTGGTGGGGCCGCCCTATCTGAGATTTTTCGCCGGCGTCACCGTCAAGAATGCGGCCGGCGAGGCCGTGGGCGCCATCGGGGTCATGGACACCGAGCCTCGCGCGAGGCCGGACGCCGCCGGCATGGCGGTGATGCGCCAGCTGGCCGACCTGGCCGGGGAGATGGTCGACAAGGCCGACCTGGTGCGCAGCCAGACCGAGCGGATCGAGCTGCTGAGGCTGACCGAACAGATCGCGGGCGTCGGCAAGTGGCGGCTGGATGCGCGCACGGGCCAGGTGGCCTGGTCTGACGCGGTCTATGCGATCCACGGAGTGACACGCGACGGGTTCGATCCGAGCCTGGACGATGCGCTGGCCTTCTATCATCCGGACGACCGGATGCTGGTGGCGACCGACGTGGCCCGGGCGCTGGCCGAGGGGGTGGGCTATCGCCGGATCACCCGCCTGATGCGGCGGGACGGCGAGGAGCGGCTGGTCGAGAGCCTGGCGGGCTGCGAGACGGGCGAGGACGGCCGGGTGCTGGCCGTCTATGGCGTGTTCCAGGACGTCACCGAACGGGAACGCTCGCAGCAGGCGCTGGCCGAGAGCGAGGCCGCGTTCCGGGCCATCGCGGACCAGACCGGCGACATCATCTGCGTGTTCGACCTGGAGGGGATCTTCTCCTACGTCTCGCCGGCGATGGAGCGGGTGCTGGGCTGGGCGCCGGAAGCGCTGATCGGCACGAAGACCTGGGACCTGGTCCATCCGGACGACCACGAGACCGTGCGCACCTTCTATGGCGAGATGATCGCGGCCGGACCCGGCGGCGAGCGGCGGCAGCTGCGCTACCGGGGGCGGCGGACCGACGGGGGCTGGGCCTGGCTGGAGGCGCAACCGGTCCTGATGTGGGACGCCGCGGGGCGCGTGGCCCGGATCCAGGACAATATCCGCGACATCACCCGCACCAAGCGGCTGGAGGACCAGCTGGTCGAGGCGCGCGACCGCGCCGAGGCGGCGGCCAGGACCAAGTCGGAGTTCCTGGCCAACATGAGCCACGAGCTGCGCACGCCGCTGACGGCGGTGATCGGGTTCGCCGGGCTGCTGCGCACGAGCGCGGGCCTGGGCGAGGCCGACCGGCGCCACGTGGAGCGGATCGCCACCGCCAGCGACAGCCTGCTGTGCGTGATCAACGACATCCTGGACTACTCCAAGCTGGAGGCCGGGCGGGTGGACCTGGATCCCATGCCCTTCGATCCGCGCGCCATGGCCGAGGGCACCGTCGCGATGCTGGACGAACAGGCGCGGGCCAAGGACGTGGACCTGACGGTCGAGGTGGCCGAGGGCGTGCCGGCGGGCGTCATGGGCGACGAGGGCCGGATGCGGCAGGTGCTGCTGAACTTCCTGTCCAATGCGGTGAAGTTCACCGCGCGCGGCGAGGTGCGGGTGCGGCTGGACTGGGCGGACGGGGTGCTGCGGGCCGAGGTTCGCGACAGCGGCATCGGCATCCCGCGCGAGATCCTGGACCGGCTGTTCGAACGCTTCGTGCAGGCCGACGCCTCGACGACGCGCAAGTTCGGGGGGACGGGCCTGGGTCTGTCGATCTCGCGGCGGCTGATCGACATGATGGGCGGGCGCATCGGGGCCGACAGCGCGCCCGGCGAAGGCTCGACCTTCTGGTTCGAAGCCCCCGCTCCGGAGACGGAGATGAACCACGCCGTCACGGCCGAGACGGACTTCGACGCCGGCCGGCCGCTACGCGTGCTGGTCGCCGACGACGCGCCCGCCAACCGCGAGCTGGTGAGCGTGATGCTGACCAGCGCCGGTATCGAGGTCGAGACCGTGACCAACGGCGCCGAGGCCGTCGATGCGGCCCGCGCGGGCCGCTACGACGTGATCCTGATGGACGTGCACATGCCGGTCATGGACGGGCTGGATGCGTCCCGGGCGATCCGACAGCTGGACGGCCCTGTGTCGCGCACGCCGATCGTGGCCCTGACTGCCAACGTCCAGCCGGAACAGATCGCCGCCTGCCGCGAGGCTGGAATGGACGCTCACATGGGCAAGCCGATCCAGCCGCTACAGCTGCTGCAAACCCTGATCGCGCAATCCACCGCCGCCGGCGAAAGGATGCGGGAAGCCGGCTAGCCCGCTCAACTTCGTGTGGCCCGCCGGACACAGATCGGCGGGCGGAAACGGTCCTTTCCGGAACGGGTGCGACGATTCGCGCATTCGGCGGGTGAGGAGATCGACATGACCCGTCCCGACAACAAGGCCGCCCTGCGTCTGGTGACCCCGGAATCCGGAATCTACGAGCTGATGAAGGCTCCGGAGACGACGGCCGAACGGGTCAAACGGCTGCAAGCCGAGGCGCGGGCCCTGGCGGTCGAGGAGATCGAGCGGCTGGAACGCCTGCTGCGCGAGGCGGCCGAGGCCGCTAAGATGATCGCGGCCGGCGGCGACGCCTATCCGGTCGGGGCGCGTGAACTGGCGTCGCGGCTGGGCGAGGATCTGCCCGCCAAGGCCGAGACGTTGAAGGCAATCGCGGGTCGCGTCGGCTAGGTCTCGACCGTGCCCTGATCGCGAACCGTACCGTCTTCGGGCCAGATCGCCTGGCCGATCAGCGCGAGCTGATCCTCCATCATCTCGAGCGTGTGCCGGATCTGGCCGCGGGTGACGCCGCCGTGCAGGCAGTCCCGCCGCCAGACGAGAAGTTCGGTGTTTTCGACATCGGCCAGGTCAGCCACCCAGACGAAATCCAGCTGGCGCTCCAGCTGCAGGGCGTGCTCGGCGCTGTCGGCGGTGTAGACGGCACCCAGTTCGAATTCGGCGCAGCTGATGGCTGCGCCTGTGCCTGTGCAGTCGAAGCCCTCAATGTAGGCGTGATAGCCGTTGGCGTACTGGAAGTTCAGATTGAAGCCACCTTCCGAGCCTTCGAGCCGGTCGGTGACGACGGCGCCGCTCTCGGTGATCAGGGCCTCGACCTGGGCGGCGTTCAGAGTTGTCCAGACCTCGGAATCCTGGCCGGACGGGGCTCCCCGTCCGCCAGGGGCGGCCGCGGCCGGAGCCGCGACCGCCAGAACGCCTACTGCGGCGGCCGCGAGGGCCGCCCGGACGGTCACCACGTGAGCACCTCGAAGCTGAACTGACCCGTTTCGCCTTCCGAATAGGTGGTCAGCTTGGCGGTGTAGGTGCCGGTGTAGGGCGCCACGAACACGACCTGGGAATCGAAGCCGGTCTCGCCGCCACCCGAGTCGTCGTCAGACCAGCTGGCCACGAAGCCGTTGTTGGTCCACTGGCCGACCTCGAGATAGGCGTCGAACTCCGACGACCGGTAGTTCACCGTCACGGTCTGGCCCGCCAGAGCGTAGAAGTCGCGCAGCTCGTAGAAGGAGCCGTAGCCGGGGTTGTCCTGCTCCCCGATCCAGCCCCCGACGATCATGCCGCCGGACAGGCCACCTTCGGACGTGGCCGAGACGTCCTCGACGATCAGACGGTAGGAGCCCGAAGCCCCCGTCCCGTAGGTCGAGGCGCGGACCTCGAACGTGTCGTCGGCGACGGACTGATAGTAGAACTCCGAGTTCAGGCCACCGCCGGAATCATCGTCGTGGAACAGGGGGATGAATTCGCCGCCGGAGCCCACGACGCCCAGGATGACGAAGGTGTCGACTTCGGACGATTCCTGGCGGATGCGCACGACATGCTGCTGCGGAATGACGAAGCGGTAGGCCTCGTAGCTGCGCCCGTCGCCGTCGACCGGATCGGTGTAGTCGATGTAGCCCGACACATCGATCGGCAGGTAACCCTGGCCGCCCGGGTTCTGGGGCGCTGCGGCCGTACGGCTGAGGGTGTAGTTTCCGTAGCTGTCCGTGCCGAAGCTGGTCGCCCGGATTTCGTATTCGCCGCCTTCCGCCGCGCGGTACTGCAGCATCGAGTCCGGATAGCCGGCCCCGTCGTCGTCGCGCCCGAGCTCGTAGAACTGCCCGCCCGGGGCCGCTCGGCCGATCAGCAGGTAGGAATCGAAGTCCGAGGACCGCATCGTGAAGGTCAGAAGCTCGCCCGGCTGGGCGTAGACGCGCCAGCGATCGAAGCGGCCGCCCGTCGAGGAAACGGGGTCACGGCTCTCGAGCCGGCCGGAGACACTGCTCTCGGGCCGGATTTCCTGCTGGGCGGCCACAGGCCCTGCCACAGCCGTAATCAGGGCCGCCGATGCGGCGGCCAGCATCCACTGGTTGGTCATTGTCTTCCCTCCGGCCCTTGCCTTGGACCCGAGTTAAGCATGAACCTTGGCCGTGTGTCAGGAACCTGCCGGTTCCTGATGGCTTTCACTGACGTTGGGGCGGCGTCTGGCCGCCGGGAAGGAGACCATCATGAGAACGCTGACCGCTTCGGCCGCCCTCGTGGCCGCCGTGTCGCTCGCCGCCTGCCAGCCGGCCGCCGACGGGACCGAAACCGCCTCCGCCGACGCCGCCGAGGACGCGGCGAGTGAAGCGTCCGCCTCAGGCGACATGGTCGAAGCGCGCCTGCGCGAAGGCCTGTGGCAGACGTCGATGAGCGCCGACGGCTCGCCGGCCATCGTGAGCCGAATGTGCATGGACGCCACCATGACCGCCCTGGACGCCGGCCAGGCCAACCAGGCCCAGACCGAAGACTGCACCCAGACCACCACCCGAACGGCCGACGGTTTCGATTTCACGAGCCGATGCGACCTGGGCGGCGGCGGGGTGACGGAGACGCAAGGCTCCCTCACCGGCGACTTCCAGACCGCCTACCGCATGGAGGCGACGGTCACGACGACCGGCGCGACGGCGATGAACGGGTCGAGCACCATCGTGACCGAAGCGGCCTACCAGGGCGCCTGCCCCGAAGGCTGGCATCCGGGCGATGTGGAAATCCCGGGCCTCGGCGCGCGCATCAACGTCAACGACATGCGCGAACAGGCCATGCAGTCCATGCCGCCGGCGACCCCGCCGGCGAACTAGGGCTTCAGGGGACGGGTTTGGCCTGGATCAGGGCGATCAGGCCAAACACGCTCTTCACCGTGAACCAGATCAGCAGGACGAAGCTGATGACCACGGGCACCCAGATGAAGAGCCAGCCGATCAGGACCAGGCACAGCAGGCCGATCACGACCCACGGGACCACGTGCCACCAGAACGACTGCCAGAAGATGCGAATCTGCTGGTCGAAGTGGCTCCGCACCCAGCCCTGGGCGGACCCGCGCGCCACATAGGCGACGACCAGACCCACAAGGACCAGGGTCCCGACGCTGGGGATGCTGAGGATGTAGAGAAGCCAGACGATGGCGGCGGCCGGACGGCCTTCCTCAGCCATCAGTTCATGGTCGCGCGTGTCGGTCATGGCAGGCTCCAGGTTTGCGGATCTCGGATCGGCTGGCGGCGAACGAGACGGTAGAGGCCGGCGGCGCCGCGCGCCACGACCCAGATGACCGTAAGGCTGAGCACGAAGACGCCCACGCCCAGCGGAATGGTGGCCACGCCAACCACGCCCGCGATGGTGCCGACGAAGCTGGTGCGGAGCTGATAGAGCAGATGCGACCGGGTCCAGCCCTGCACGAGGAACCGCGCGGTCCAGACGATCGCGAGAGCCAGCACGACAGTCAGACCCGCCGTCAGGGCCGCGCCGATCAGGCAGACATAGATGGCGAAGGCGACGCGGCCGTCCCCTTCGGCGGTCACGCCGGGCTCCGAAGACCGGCTCTCCGTGGCCCGGTCAAAGGTGCGGGTGGCGCCGCGCTCGCCGTAATCCGGCGGCGGTTCGCGAGACGCGGCGTCATGGGCCGCAGGATCGGTTGCTGCCACAGGCGTGGTCGCCGAGAAGAATGACGGTTCCGGCGGCGCGGCCGGAGCGACGGGCGGTTCCGGCGTCGGTTCCGGTTCGGCTGCGACGGGTTCCGCCTCCGGCTCCGGCTCAGGCGCGGGCTCCGGTTCGAACTCCAGATCCGGTTCGGGTGCGGGCGCGGGCGGCGCCGGACGTGCGCCAGCCAGCGACCGCGGATGGGCGAAGCCGACGAGATCGTCGTCGAACGTATCCTCCTGCCCGGCGGGCGGCGGATTTTCGGGGTCTTCAGGCTCGGCCATGGGTCCTCGGATCGCCCCTATCCCTAACGTCCGGCCGCGCGGGCGGCAATCTGGCTTATCGGCTGAGCGTGACGACACAGCCGGCGGCCTGAGCGCCCGCAATGGCCTCAGGCTTGGCTATATCAACGCGGACGCGCCGGACGCGTTCATCGGCCATCAGCGCGCGGGCCAGCCGCTCCGCGAAGGTCTCGACCAGGCCGATGTGGCCCTCCGAGACCAGCGCCTGGGCCGCATTGGCGACGCCCTCGTAGTTGTAGGTGTCCGCCAGCCGGTCGACGTGATGGGGGGTCAGATCGAGTTCGGCGCCGACGATGAGCGGCTGCAGCCGCCCCCTCTCGTGGTCATGGATGCCGATGGCGGCCTGGACGGTCAGGCCGCGCACATAGACGGTCAGATGATCGAGGATCGGCTCGGTCGACAAACTCAGGACTCCTGGACGTCGGGCGTCCGCCAGCCGAGGTGCTGGCCGGAATCGACGGCGATCATCTGGCCGGTCACCGATCGGGCGTCAACGAGCCAGGCGACGGCGTCGGCGATCTCGGACGGCTCGACGGGGCGGCCCATCAGGGTCCCCGCCGCCTCGGCGGCGAAGGCCGCGTCGTCCTGATGGATGGAGGCGAGCGTCGGGCCGGGGCCCACGCCATTGACGCGGATACGCGGCGCCCAGGCCTGGGCCAGCATGCGCGTCGCCGTCCACAGGGCGGACTTGGACAGGGCGTATGAAAAGAACTGGGGCGTCGGCTTCCACACCCGCTGGTCCAGAAGGTTGATCACCACGGCCCCGTCCGGCGCCTGGTCGGCGAAGGCCTCGGCCAGCACCAGGGGGGCGCGCAGGTTGGTCTCGATGTGCAGATCCCAGGTCTCTCGGCCCAGCGCCCCTGCCCGGTCGTCCTGGAAGGCGGAGGCGCAGTTGACCAGTACGGTGACGGGGCCGAGCGCGGAAGCCGCTTGCGAGATCAGGTTACGGGCGGCGGCCTCGTCGGTGAGATCGGCCTTCAGCGCGACGGCGGAGCGGCCCATGGCCCGAACCGCACGCACGACCTCGTCGGCCGACGCAGGATCGGACCGGTAGTGGACGGCGAGGTCGAAGCCGGCCTCGGCCAGCCGGAGCGCGATGGCCCGCCCGATCCGGCGGCCCGCGCCGGTGACGAGGGCCGAGCCCCGGGTCATCAGTCGATCCGGCCGAACTCGATGACGTTGAGGATGCCGATGACGGCGATGAAGCCGAAGATGATGCCGATCGCCAGCATGGGGGAGCTCCGAAAAACAGTTGGCCCCGATTAGGCCGCCTCGCCCTTACGATCAAGCGGCGGACCGGCTATCTTACAGGTATGGGGTGGCGCAACACGCTGGAGCCGTTCGCACGGCCGCTGTTTTTCTTCTGGTCGCGGCTGACGCGGGCCAAGACGCTGGGCGTGCGGGTGCTGGTGCAGGACGAGGCCGGCCGTGTCCTGCTGGTGCGTCATACCTATCTGGACGGTTGGTACCTGCCGGGCGGAGGCGTGGACGCGGGCGAGACCTTCGAGGACGCCGCCGTGCGCGAACTGCGCGAGGAAACCGGGCTGGTCGCGCAATCGCGGCCGGAGCTGGTGTCGGTGCACGCCAACGAGCGATTCATGCCGGGCGACCACGTCGCCGTGATGCGGATCGCCCGCTATGCGCCGGGCGAACTGACATCGCGCCACGAGATCGAGGAGGTCGGCTTCTTCGACCTGAAGGACCTGCCGAACGACATCAACCGCGGCTCGCGGACCCGGCTGGCCGAGATCTTCGAAGGCGCGCCGCTCTCGCCCGACTGGTGACAGGCGACAGGCCGTGCGGGCCTTGCTAAAGCCGGAGCCACCACAGTCGGGGAATCGCCGTGACCTTTCCTGAGTTCGACCCGGTCCTGTTCCAGATCGGGATCTTCGCCATCCGCTGGTACGCCCTGGCCTATATCGCCGGCATCCTGATCGGCTGGCGCTATGCGGTGATGATCGCCAGGCGCGACCACCTGTGGGCGCCGGGCAAGTCGCCGGCCAATCCGGCCCAGATCGACGATCTGATCCTGTGGGTGACGCTGGGCGTCATCATCGGCGGGCGGCTGGGCTATGTGATCTTCTACGGCGGTCTGATGGACCCGCCGATCTGGGCCAATCCGCTCGACATCTTCAAGATCTGGGAAGGCGGCATGGCCTTCCACGGCGGGGCCATCGGCGTGATCCTGGCCACCATCTTCTACGCCCGCTCCCAGGGCATGAGCGTCCTGCGGCTGGGCGACCTGGTCGCGCCGGCGGTGCCGTTCGGCCTGTTCTTCGGGCGGATCGCCAACTTCATCAACGGCGAGCTGTGGGGCCGGCCGACGGACGGACCGTTCGGCATGATCTTCTGCAACGACCGCATCCGCTCGATCTACGGCGGGGTCTGCCCGGCCGGCGAGCTGCCGCGCCATCCCAGCCAGCTCTATGAAGCCGGCCTCGAGGGGCTGGGCCTGTTCCTGCTGCTGTGGGTGGCTGTGTGGAAGCTGAAGCTGCTCGCCAAGCCGGGCTATGTCACGGGCCTGTTCCTCCTGGGCTACGGCCTGTCGCGGGCCGTGCTGGAAACGGTGCGCGAACCCGACAGCTTCATGCCGGACGCCCTGCAGGGCGTGATCACCATGGGCATGCTGCTGTCGATCCCGATGATCGTGGCCGGCGCCTGGCTGATCTGGCGGGCCCGCAAGAACCCGCCGTACGCGGGAGCATGAGCCTGAAGGACAGGCTGGTCCGCGACATCGGTGAGTCCGGGCCGATCACGGTCGCCGACTATGTGACGCGTTGCCTGCACGATCCGCGCGACGGGTATTACGCCACGCGGCCGAGACTGGGCCCGGGCGGGGACTTCATCACCGCGCCGCTGGTCAGCCAGATGTTCGGCGAGCTGATCGGGTTGTGGGCGGTCGAGACGTGGCGCCGTCTGGGCGCGCCGGACCGGTTTCACCTGATCGAGGTCGGGCCCGGCGACGGGACCCTGATGTCGGACGCGCTGCGGGCCGCGCGGGTCGACCCGGCTTTCCTGCAGGCCTGCGACCTGGTGCTGATCGAGCCGTCCGGACCGCTGAGGGCGGAACAGGCCAGGGCGCTGGCGCACGGCGACCGCGAACCGCGCTGGGTGCGGTCGCTGGAGACCTTCGAGCCGGACTCGCCCGTCATCCTGATCGCCAATGAGGTGCTGGACTGCCTGCCGGCGCGGCAGTTCGTGAAGACCGACGACGGCTGGGCCGAACGGCGCGTCGGCGTCGACGAGGCGGGCCGGCTGGTCTTCGGCCATGCGCCGATAACGGACCGGTTCGTGAAGCCGCCCTTCGAGGTCCTGCCCGGGCAGGTGGTCGAGGTCGCGGGCCAGCAGGCGTCGTTCGGCGCGGTCTGCGGGGCGTTGGTGAAGACGCACGGCGGCGCGGCCCTGCTGATCGACTATGGCCGCGACCGGCCCGAGGCGGGCGATACGCTGCAGGCGTTGATCCGTCACCAGAAGGTCGACCCCCTCGCCTCTCCCGGCGAGGCCGACGTGACGATGTGGGCGGACTTCCCCGCCGTGATGGATGCGGCCCTGAAGGCCGGGGCGGACGTGACCGGATGCCGGGGCCAGGGCGATTTCCTGAAGGCGCTCGGCATCGAGGCGCGGGCCGAGCGGCTGACCGCGGGCCGGGCCGAAGCCGCGCCAGTCATCGCGCGCCAGCTGGAGAGGCTGACGGGCGCCGACCAGATGGGCGAGCTCTTCAAGGCCTGCGCGGTCTTCTCGCCGCGCTCGCTGGATGTGCCGGGATTTGAACGATGAGCCTTGAACCGATCACCCACCCGCTGCTGACCTCTGCCGGCGTGAAGCATGGCTTCTTCACGCGCCAGGGCGGCGTGTCGGACGGGATCTACGCCAGCCTGAACACCGGTGTGGGATCCAGCGACGATCAGGCGCTCGTCGCCGAGAACCGGCGGCGGATCGCGGCCCACATGGGCGGGACGCCGGACGACCTGGCGGCCTGCTATCAGGTCCACTCCACCATCGCCCACGTGGCCCAGTCCGGCTGGAAGGGCAGCCGCCCCGAGGGTGACGCCTCCGTGACCCGGGCGGCCGGCGTGATCTGCGGCGTGTTGACGGCGGACTGCGCGCCGATCCTGCTGGCGGACGCCACGGCGGGCATCGTCGGCGCGGCGCACGCAGGCTGGAAGGGCGCGCTCGGCGGCATCATCCAGTCGACGGTCGTCACCATGACCGAGATGGGCGCGAAGCCCTCGCGCATCGTCGCGGTGGTCGGGCCCTGTATCGCGCAGGAAAGCTACGAGGTCGGCGCCGACTACCAGGATCGCTTCGAGGCCGAAGCGCCGGGGTCGGGCCGGTTCTTCGTAGAAGGCGCCACGGCCGACAAGCGGATGTTCGACCTGCCAGGCTTCGTGCTCTGGCGGCTGGAACAGGCCGGCGTGCGCCAGGCAGCCTGGACCGGGCATGACACCCGCGCGGACGAGACGCTGTTCTTCTCGAACCGCCGGGCGTTCCTGGCGGGCGAACCGGACTTCGGCCGGCAGATGAGCGCGATCGCCCTCTAGGCCGTCTGGGCCAGTTCCGGCGTGCGCGTGACGAAGCGCCACTTGGCCGGGTTGGCGAGAAGCTCGCGCACCAGCTTGTTGTTGAGCGCGTGGCCGCCCTTGACGCCTTCGTAGCGGGCCAGGAGCGGCGCGCCGAGGACGTAGAGGTCGCCGATCGCGTCCAGCGCCTTGTGACGCACGAACTCGCGCTCCATGCGCAGGCCGTCGGGGTTGAGGATCTGCTCGCCGTCGATGACTACCGCGTTTTCCAGCGAACCGCCGCGGGCCAGGCCCATCTGGCGCAGGGCCTCGACCTCATGGGCGAAGCCGAAGGTGCGCGCCGCCATGATCTCGTCGCGGAAGGTCTGTTCGTCGACGACGAAATCGACCACCTGGTTGCCGATCACGGCATTGGCGAAGTCGATCTCGAAACGCATTTCGTAGCGGTCGCAAGGGACCAGACGGGCCGACTTGTCGCCCTCGACGACCTCGATGGGCTCCAGCACCTCGATGTAGCGCTGGGCGGTTTCCTGCCGGCGGAAGCCGGCGCGGTCGAGCAGCTGGACGAACGGCAGGGCGGAGCCGTCCATGATCGGCAGTTCCGGCCCGTCCAGCTCGACGATGGCGTTGGACACGCCGAGCGCGGCGAGCGCGGCCATCAGGTGTTCGATGGTGGCCACCGTCACAC
>CAMLNT010000047.1 GCA_946481425.1 uncultured Brevundimonas sp. | reverse complement strand
ATCCAGGAAGATGTGGCGGTGGTCGAAGGCCGCCACCAGCTTGATGTGGCGCGACAGCAGCATGCCGTTGCCGAAGACGTCGCCGGACATGTCGCCGACGCCGACCACGGTGAAGGGCTCGGACTGGATATCCTTGCCCATCTCCATGAAGTGGCGCTTGACCGCCTCCCAGGCGCCGCGGGCGGTGATGCCCATGACCTTGTGGTCGTAACCGGCGGAACCCCCCGACGCGAAAGCGTCGCCCAACCAGAAGCCATAGGATTCCGAGATTCCGTTCGCGATGTCCGAGAAGGTCGCGGTGCCCTTGTCGGCGGCCACGACCAGATAGGGGTCGTCGCCTTCCCAGGCGATGACGCGGTCGGGACGCTTCACCGAGCCGTCGGCAAGGATGTTGTCGGTGATGTCGAGCAGGCCCGACAGGAAGGTGCGATAGGCGCGGATGCCTTCCTGCTGAATCGCGTCGCGATCGCCGCCCGAGGCCTTGGCCACGCGGGCCTGGTGCTTGGCGAAGAACCCGCCCTTGGAGCCGACGGGCACGATGACCGCGTTCTTGACCTGCTGGGCCTTCACCAGGCCGAGCACTTCCGTGCGGAAGTCGTCGCGGCGGTCGGACCAGCGCAGGCCGCCGCGCGCGACCGGCCCGAAGCGCAGGTGCACCCCCTCGATGTGCGGCGCCCAGACGAAGATCTCGCGATAGGGCTTGGGCGCCGGCAGGTCGGTCAGCTCGCGCGAGGCGACCTTGAACGAGATGTAGGACTTGAAGGGCCGGTCGGCGTCGCCGGTCTGCTGGTAGAAGTTGGTGCGCTTGATGGCCTGCACGAGCAGCATCAGGCGGCGCAGGACACGGTCGTGGTCCAGGCTCTTGACCGCCTGCAGGCCGGCCTCGGCCTGGGAGACCAGTTTGTCGACGATCTTGCCGCGTGTGTCGGCATCGCCTTCCCGATCCGGGTCGAACTTGGCGCGGAAAATCTCCAGGATCTTGCGCGAGACACCAGGATATTCGCGCAAGGCTTCTTCCTGGGTCGCCTGCGACGGATCCAGGCCCGACTGCTGACGGTACTTGGCAAGGGCGCGGACGAGAGCCGCGTCGCGCCAGCCCACGCCCAGTTCCAGCACCAGCCGGTTGAAGCCGTCGGACTCGGTGTCCTCGGCCCAGACGGCGGAGAAGGCCTCCTCGAACGGGTCCTTCACGTCCGAGAAGACGAGATCGCCGCCGCGCGGGTCCTCGAGCAGGAACTCGTGGATGTAGATCGGTTCGCCTTCGACCGGACGCACGGCATGGCCGAACTCTTCGAGCGCCTTGAGGCCCATGTCCGACAGGATCGGCAGGACGTCGGCGAGGGGCGCGGGCTGGCCACGCCGATAGAGTTTGAAGCGGAACTGAAGGTCTGTGTCCTCGGGCGTGCGGAAGGCCCGCACGACGACATCCTGGGCGCCCAGACGGTCGACCTCGCCCAGATCGACCAAGGCCTCGCGCGCGTCATAGCGATCACGGTAGCCGGCCGGGAAGGCCTCGGCCCAGTTGCGGGTCAGGGCGCCGATGCCGGCGTCGGCCAGGCCCAGGTCGCGCGCGGCCTGCTCGAAGCGGTCCGGCCAGCCGCGTGCGGCCTCGACCACGCGCCGCTCCAGCTCGGCCTGATCCGGCTCGAGATGCTCGCCGGGCGTGACGCCGATAATGTAGTGGATACGCACCAGCGGCGCGTCGGTCAGCTGGGGATACCAGGCGGACATCCGGCCGCCCCAGGCCTCGGCCAGCAGGGCGCCGATCCGCTCGCGGACACCGGCGTCGAACCGCTCCCGCGGAACGAAGGCGAGGATCGAGATGAACCGGTCGAAAGGATCCTTGCGGGTGAACAGCTTCACACGCGGGCGGTCGTTGAGGTGCAGGATGCCGAGCGTGGTGGCGAGAAGCTCGTCCTCGCCGACCTGGAACAGCTCGTCGCGCGGGAAGGTCTCGAGGATGTTCTTGAGACGCTTGTGATTGTGGGTGCCCTCGACCTTGCCGGCGCGGGTGAGGACGCTGCGGGCCTTGGCGCGGATCAGCGGCACGTCGAAGGCCGCCTTGTCGTAGGCCTCCGAGGTGAACAGGCCGACGAAGCGCGTCTCGCCGGATGGACGACCGTCGTCGCCGTAACGGAGCACCGAAACGTAGTCCATGTGAACGCGGCGGTGGACGCGCGAGCGCAGGTTGGCCTTGGCGACCACCACGGGCTCGCCGTTCTCGGCGCGGCGCTGGAGGGCCGAGGAGAGCGAGGCGGTCTCGTGGGCTTGGCGCAGGATCGGGCGCGAGGCGTCGCGCAGCACGCCAAGTCCTTCGATGCGCTGCTTCAGCGCCTCGTCGGTCGCATAGCCGCCCTTCGCGTCGCGGGGATAGTCGACGTCACGGGCGCCCAGGAAAACGAAATGTTCGTCCTGCAGCCAACGCAGGAAATCGACGCTCTCGTCGAGGGTTTCGCGCGAAACGCCCGGCGCGCCGGATTCGAGGCGCGCGACGGCGTCGGCCATCAGCGCGGCCATGGCGCCGTGATCCTCGACCGCCATGCGGACGTCCGACAGGGTCTCGCACAGGCTCTTGCGCACCGCCTCCCGGCGCTCCTGCGTCATCGGGTCGACGATGACGAGGATCATGGACTCGCGGGTCTTGTCGCAGGCTTCGCGCGCGCCGGCGCCTGAACGACGGCAGTCGATCAGCGGGTGGAACATGGCACGGACCGAGACGCCGACCTCGGCCAGGTCGCCCATGACGCTGTCGACGAGGAACGGGCCGTCGTCCTGGACGATCTCGATGATGTCGTACGGGACGTCGAGGTTCGCCTCGGCGGCCGGCTGAATGCGGACCGCGGGGGGCGCGCCGGTCTGGCGCTCGGCCGCGAAGGTCCAGAAGCGGGCCAGGATGCGGGCGAAGGCCGGGCCGTCGATGCCGGGAGCCTCGTCTTCGATGTAGTCGTCGTGGGCCTGGGCCAGGAAGGCCTGCTCCATCTCGCCGATCGCGCCGGAGCCGAGCTCGGCGGCGAATGCGTCCTGAAGGGCCTTTTGGGTGAGTGCGGTTTGGCCGCCGTCCATGATGTCTTCCCGAACCTGAGCCGTCCTTGGAGTGCGGCTCTTATCTGTCCGGGACGGATAGGCCGTGGCGACGGTCGGGCCAAGCCCCAAAAAGCGAAGCGGCCCCGTCGAGCAATCGACGGGGCCGTCGCCGGGCCGGGGGGAGGGGGGACTGGCCGGCCGGGCGGGAACGCTAGAAGCGGTAGGTCGCCGTCACGCGCAGCGAACCGAAGTCGAACTGATCGTTGGAACGGCGGATGTCCGTGCCCGACGGCGTGACCAGCAGGAACGGGTTGGTCGGCGGAGCCGTACCCGGCCCGGCCCGGACGGTGTATTCATCGTCGCTGAGCGAGGTCCACAGCGCCTCGGCGCCGATGCTCATTCTCTCGTTGAAGGCCCACTCGGCGCCCACGCCGTATTGGGGCCCCCAGACACCATCATTGTCGCGCTCGGTGAAGCTGTTGGCGCCGTTGCTGGTGACGAAGCTACGATCCAGGTCTCCGTAGGCGAGGCCCGCCGTCCCATAGACCAGCGTCCGACCCATCGCGAAGCCGAGCCGGCCGCGCATACCTACGACATAGTTGATCTCGCGCGTCATGACGTAGTTGGCCGGCGTGGTCGAGAAGCCGGTCACCGCGTCGGTGATGTCGGCGCGACTGATGTCACCGACCACGCCGAAGACGACATTGCCGGTCTGCCAGTCGTAGCCGCCGCGAATGCCGTAATCGACACCGGACTCGTCATCGGCGGAGCAGCCGCCTGCCGGCGTCGTGGTCTGGGCCGTGCCGTCGCAGAAGCCAGGGCTGAAGGCGTTGACGGCCGCGGCCGTGAGGACCGTGTCGTTGTAGTCGCCGTCCTGGTCGGTGTCGAAGACCAAGGTCTCGGAACCGTCGTCGTCGCCTGTGGCGTAACCGATGAGGCCCGCGACATAGGGGCCGGACCAGTCCTGGGCGAAAGCCGGGCCGGCAAGGGCCACCGCGGCGGTGGTCAGAAGAAGCAGGCGCATGAGAAACCTCCCGTGAGCGCAGACAGTTCGCGCCCATCGAATGCCGATGCGCGCGTAGGCTCACCCCACCCGTCAACCGATACGCGCGTATCCAGGTATCGGATGCATCGCCTTGATCACGCCGCGCTCGACGGCCAAGGAGAAGGCGGACCGAATGAGGACGCCATGATCCGCACCGCCTGCCTGACCCTCGCCGCCCTTACGATTTCAGCCGCCGCAGCGCAGGCGCAGCCGCTGGAGGCCGGCGGCGCGACGGCGCTGGAGATCGAAACCTGGCTTCGTGGGCAGGGACTGGACGCGGCGGTGCGCACCGATGCGTCCCAGCCCAGCGTGGCCACCGGGGCCAACGGCGTGTCGTGGGAAATGAACGGCTTCGATTGCCAGGCCACGCGGTGTGCGTCGTGGCAGTTCTCGGCGGCCTTTCTGATCCCGTCGGTCACCGACGAGGCGATCGCGCGCTGGAACGTGGAGCGGCGCTACCTCAAGGCCTTCCGGATCCAGACGGACGATGGCGCAGCCGCCGTGGCCCAGTACGATGTGCTGATCACGCCGGGCACGACCTGGGAGGGGATGACAGAGCACATGAGGCTGTTCGCGTCGGTGGCCCCCCTGTTCGCGGTGGACATGGGCGCGGTGGTCGAGGACTAGAGCCCCGGCATGACCTCGTCCGAGAAGGCCTTAACGTCTTCGAGGAGGGCTTTCACCGAGGCGTCGATGATCTGCTGGCCCAGCTCAGGCGTGGCGAGCAGCGGGTCCGAGCCGATGCGGCCGTCGGGGAAGCGTGCCCGATAGTCCAGGGCATCGCGGATCGGGCCGACCGGGGCGATCCTGGGCTCCATGACGGCGGTCTTGATGCGCTCCGGATAGGCGGCCTGGGTGACGGCGATCTCCGACGGGGTCGCGTGCATGCCGTGACCGGTCGGGAACATCTGGGTGCACAGGCTGTGCACGCCGGGCAGGTCCCACCAATTCTTGAGCTTGAGGATGAAGGGCGTGCGCTCCTCGGCGAAGGACCATTCGGCGTAGATCTCGGCGAAGGCGGCCTCGATGGTCGCGACGTTTCCGCCGTGGCCGTTAAGGAAATAGATCCGCTCGAAGCCGTGGCGGGTCAGGGAGGAGACCCAGTCGCCGATCGCCGCCATGAAGGTCGAGGGCCGCAGGGTGATGGTGCCCGGGAAGGCCAGGTGATGCTGGGCCATGCCGATGTTGAAGGTCGGGGCGACGACCAGGCCCTCGTCCTGCTTCTCGGCGGCGTGGGAGATGATCTCCGGGCAAAGCCAGTCGGTGCCCAGCAGGCCGGTCGGGCCGTGCTGTTCGTTGGAGCCGATGGGAATGACGACCGTCTTCGTCTGGGCGAGGCGGGCCTCGATTTCGGGCCAGGACGAGAGGTGGATCAGCATGGCGAGGTCTCCGCGCCGCTTGGAATCGGTTGGCCGCCCTCATACTGAGGGAAGAGGCGGGCCGCGAGCAAAACAGACGGAACGCCGGTAGGAGACGCCCCATGAGCCATGAAGAGGTTTTTCCGGTGACACCCGAGCAGGCGGAAGGCGGGAGCCTGAACGCCGGCGACCTCGAGGCCGAGCGGGCCCGGGCGGCGGCGGATCCGCAGAGCTTCTGGCGCGAGGTCGGCGGGCGGCTCGACTGGATGCGGCCCTTCACCAAGATCAAGGACGTCTCGTTCGACCGGGCCGACTTCCGCATCCGCTGGTTCGAGGACGGGGTCCTCAACGTGGCCTACAACTGTCTGGACCGGCATCTGGCGACGCGCGGCGATCAGGTCGCGATCCTGTGGGAGGGCGACGATCCGAAGGACTCCATGGCCTTCACCTACCGAGAGGCCCATGAGGCCGTGTGCCGGATGGCCAATGTCTTCAAGGCGCATGGGGTCCGGAAAGGAGACCGGGTCACGATCTATCTGCCGATGATTCCGGAGGCGGCCTGGGCGATGCTGGCCTGTGCGCGGATCGGGGCGGTGCATTCGGTGGTCTTCGGCGGCTTCTCGCCCGACAGCCTGGCGGGGCGGATCGAGGATTGCGGCTCGACCCTGGTGATCACGGCGGACGAGGGCCTGCGGGGCGGCAAGACCGTGCCGTTGAAGGCCAATGTCGATGCGGCGCTGAACAAGGTATCGGGCGTCGAGACGGTCATCATGGTCAGAAGAACCGGGGCCGAGGTCGCCATGACCGAGGGCCGGGACGTGGTCTATGACCCGTCGTCGGTCGAGGCGGATTGCGCGCCCGAGCCAATGGGGGCGGAGGACCCGCTGTTCATCCTCTACACCTCGGGATCAACGGGGAAGCCCAAGGGGGTCCTGCACACGACGGGCGGCTACCTGGCCTGGGCCAGCTACACGCATCAGCGGGTGTTCGATTGCCGCGAGGGCGAGGTCTACTGGTGCACCGCCGATGTCGGCTGGGTCACGGGCCACACCTACATCGTCTACGGGCCGCTCGCGAACGGGGCGACGAGCCTCATGTTCGAGGGCGTGCCGACGTATCCGGACGCGGGCCGATTCTGGCAGGTCATCGACAAGCACCAGGTGGGGGTTTTCTACACGGCGCCGACGGCGATCCGGGCCCTGATGCGCGAGGGCGACGAGCCGGTGCAGCGGGCCAGCCGCAAGTCGCTGAGGCTGCTGGGGTCGGTCGGCGAGCCGATCAATCCGGAAGCCTGGCTCTGGTATCACCGCGTGGTCGGCGAGGGCCGCTGCCCGATCGTCGACACCTGGTGGCAGACCGAGACGGGCGGGGCCCTGATTTCGCCCTGCGCGGGGGCGACGGACCTGAAACCGGGGTCGGCGACCCGACCGCTGCCGGGCGTATTTCCCGCGATCGTCACCAACGAGGGCGAGGCGCTGGAGGGGGCGGCGGAGGGGCCGCTGACCCTCACCGACAGCTGGCCGGGCCAGATGCGCACGGTCTACGGCGACCACGAGCGGTTCCTGGACACCTATTTCTCGACCTTTCCGGGCCAGTATTTCACCGGCGACGGGGCCCGGCGCGACGCGGACGGCTATTACTGGATCACCGGCCGGATCGACGATGTGCTGAACGTCTCGGGCCACCGGCTGGGGACGGCGGAGGTGGAGTCAGCCCTGGTCGAGCACCATGCGGTCGCGGAGGCGGCGGTGGTCGGCTATCCACACGACATCAAGGGGCAGGGCGTCTGGGCCTATGTGACCCTGAAGCTGGGTGAGCCTCCGTCCGACGACCTCAAGAAGGAGCTGGTCGCCACGGTCCGCCGCGAGATCGGGCCGATCGCGTCACCCGACGTGATTCAGTGGGCGCCGGGCCTGCCCAAGACACGGTCTGGCAAGATCATGCGCCGGATCCTGCGGAAGATCGCTGAGGGCGATACGTCCAACCTGGGGGACACCTCGACGCTGGCCGACCCGGGCGTGGTGGACGATCTGGTGAAGAACCGGGCGGGGTGAGCGACGCTTCTGAGGCTCTGCATCCGTAGCATCAGGAGCCTCAGGAGCCTCAGGAGCATCATGTGGGGTGTCAGTCGAAAAGCACTGCCATTGTCGTTTGCTGACACCTCCGGCGTGTGGTCGCGCGCTCACGATGTCAAAGACCGGTCGTTGCGGGAGCATGAGGCCGGCCGGATCAGCGGGGAAAAGTCGAGTGCATTTTTCTCGGCAGGGCATGCCGGAAAGGCGCTGGGCGTTTTGCAGAACGGGAATCTAGACTTCAGCCTATGAGCATCGCCCCATGAAACGCCGCTGGCCGCCGGACGAGGCCTTCGTCGACGAGGTGTTCTCGCGCCTCTCCGGCGTGATGCCGGAGCCGAAGACGGAGCTGGACTACGCAAGTCCGTTCGAGCTGGTGTCGGCGGTGGCGCTGTCGGCGCAGGCGACGGACGTCGGGGTCAACAAGGCGACGGCGAAGCTGTTCCCGGTGGCGCGGACGCCTGAGGCCATGCTGGCGCTCGGGGAAGCCGGCGTGATCCCCCACATCGCCTCGATCGGCCTCTACCGGAACAAGGCGCGCAACCTGATCGCGATGAGCCGGATCCTGGTCGAGCAGCATGGCGGCGAGGTGCCGCTGACGCGGGCCGAGCTGCAGGCCCTGCCGGGCGTGGGGCGCAAGACCGCGAGCGTGGTGCTGAACGAGCTGGGGATCGAGCCGGCCATCGCGGTGGACACCCATGTGTTCCGGGTCTCGCACCGGCTGGGACTGGCGAATGCGAAGACGCCGGACAAGGTGGAGGATCAGCTGCACAGGGTCGTGCCGGAGCAGTGGCTCGGCAAGGCGCACCACTGGCTGATCCTGCACGGCCGCTACACCTGCACGGCGAGGAAGCCGAACTGCGTGGCGTGCGTGCTGAGGGACATCTGCCCGTCGCGCGCGGAGCTGGAAAACCCTCAGCCTCCGGCGCGCGCCAGCACCGCCCGCGCGAAGCGGTCCTGAGCGGCGGCTTCCTCGCCGAGGTAGAGGTCGGGCTCCAAGAGTTCGAGCTCCATGACGACCGGCTTGTTCTCCAGATCGCGGACGAGATCGACGCGGGCGTAGAGCAGGGGTTCGGAGACGGCGGCCAGGGCGGCTTTCGCGGCCGCGTGTTCGTCGGCGTCGGGTTCCGCGCGGGAGACGTGGCCGCCCCAGTCGGGCTGGACGCGGAAGTCGCCCTTTGCGGCGACCTTGCGGACCGCGTGGCTGTATTCGCCGTTGAAGAAGACCAGCGACACCTCGCCGACCGTTTCGACGCCCGGCAGATAGGGCTGGACCATGGCGGGTCCGGCGAAGGGTTCGAAGGCCGGGGCCTCGCCGGCAGTCAGGCGGGTCGTGCGGTAAGAGCCGCCCGAACGACGCGGCTTGATGACGACGGCGTCCCAGCCGTTCTCGCGGCGGGCGGCCGCGACGGCCGAGTGGTCGCCGGCGTCGGCCCAGACGGTCTGGGCGATCGGCGCGCCACCGTCCTGGAGGCGCTGCAGGTAAATCTTGTCCACGTTCCAGCGCAGGACCGACGGCGGGTTGAGGATGGGCAGGCCAGCCTGGTCCCAGGCGTCGACAGCAGCGAGCCACTGGTCGACCGCGCGGTAGTTGCCCCAGACCATCAGCGGCAAAACAAGGTCGAAGCCGGACAGGTCGCCGGTGTCTGTCCAGGGGCGTGGCTCGACGGTGGCGCCGAGCGCCTCGAGCGGCGCGGCCATGCGGGCGAAAACCTCGGGCCAGCGGCCCTCGACGGACGGGTCGGTCGGATCGGGCGTGAGGATGCAGAGGCGCTTGGTCATGCGTCGGCTTCTAGCGCCGCGAGGCCAGACAGGCTATCGCCGCTCCATGACCGAGACCCTTTATGATCTCTGCGCCGTCGGCAACGCCATCGTCGACGTCCTGGCCCCCTGCGACGACGCCTTCCTGGAACGGGAGGGGCTGGCCAAAGGCGGCATGATGCTGATCGACGAGGCGCGGGCGGTGAGCCTGTACGGCGCCATGGCGGCGGGCATCGAGGCCTCGGGCGGTTCGGCGGGCAACACCATCGCGGGCGCCGCCTCGTTCGGCGGTCGCGCGGCCTACATCGGCAAGGTCGCAGAGGACCAGCTGGGTCAGGTCTATCGCCACGACATGCAGGCCATCGGCGCGGCCTTCGACACGCCCTATCTCTCGGACGGTCCGGCCACGGGGCGGTCGCTGATCAACGTGACCGACGACGGGCAGAGGACCATGTCGACCTTCCTGGGCGCGGCCAACCAGTTGACGCCGGATGACATCGACGCGGAGCTCGTGGCGGCGTCGGAAATCCTCTACCTCGAGGGCTATCTGTTCGACCCTTCGGATGCGCGCGCGGCCTTCGTGCGGGCGGCCGAGGTGGCGCACGAGGCGGGACGCCGCGTGGCGGTGACGCTTTCGGACACCTTCGTGGTGGACCGCTGGCGCGACGAACTTCTGCCGTTCATCGAAAGCTCCTGCGACATCGTCCTGGCCAATGAGGCCGAGCTGCTGAGCCTGTTCAAGGAAACGGACTTCGAAGCGGCGCTGGGCAAGCTGCGGCCGATCGTCGAAACGGCGGCGGTGACGCGCAGCGAGAAGGGCTCGGTCGTGATCCATGGCTCGGAGCGGGTCGAGATTCCAGCCTATCCGGTCGACAAGGTCGTCGATACGACCGGAGCCGGGGATCAGTACGCGGCCGGGTTCCTGCTGGGTCTCGCTCGCGGCCTGCCGCTGGAGACCTGCGGGCGGCTGGGGTCGCTGGCGGCGTCGGAGGTGATTGCGCACTGGGGGCCGCGTCCCCAGGTGTCGCTCAAGGACCTGGCGGCGCGTGAAGGACTGATCTGAGCATGTTCGGCGGCAAGAAGTCCGGCGGCTGGTTCTCCAAGCTCACCGAAGGCCTGACCAAGTCCTCCAAGCAGATGACCGAACAGGTCGTCCAGGTCTTCGCGACCCGGGAGCCCCTGACCCGCGCGCAGCTCGAGGCGCTTGAGGAAGAGCTGATCGCGGCCGATCTCGGGCCGACGGCGGCCGCCCGGATCGCCGAGCGGTTCGCGGAGCTCCGGTTCGGCCAGGGTTCGGACGAGACGGAGGTCCGCACGGCGCTGGCCGAGGCGGTCGCCGCCGAGCTGCTGCCGCGCCAGGACGTGTTCGACCCGATGGCGGGTCCCAAGCCTTACGTCGTGCTGTTCGTCGGCGTGAACGGATCGGGCAAGACCACGACGCTCGGCAAGATCGCGGCGTCCCTGACGCGTGACGGCGCCAAGGTGATGGTGGTGGCCGGTGACACCTATCGCGCGGCCGCTGTCGAGCAGCTGAAGGTCTGGTCGGAGCGGGCCGGCGCCCATTTCGAGAGCCGCCGCCAGGGCGCCGACGCCGCCGGCCTGGCGTTTGACGCCTTCACCAAGGCGAAGGCCGAGGGCTACGACGTCGTGCTGGTCGATACGGCTGGACGCCTCCAGAACAAGCAGGCCCTGATGGACGAGCTCCTGAAGGTCGTGCGCGTGCTGAAGAAGGTCGATCCGGAGGCCCCGCACGAGACGCTGCTGGTGCTGGACGCCACGGTCGGCCGCAATGCCCTGGAGCAGGAAAAGATCTTCGGCCGAACGGCCTATGTGTCCGGCATCGTGATGACCAAGCTGGACGGCACCGCGCGGGGCGGTGTGCTGGTGCCGGTCGCCCAGGCGTCGGATGCGCCGATCAAGCTGATCGGGGTCGGCGAGGGGATCGACGACCTGCAGCCGTTCGACGCCCGGGCCTTCGCCCGTTCGCTGGTCGGGCTGAAAGAGGAACCCGCCGCGTGACGGATCAGACGCCCGCCCACAACGACCGTCAGTGGATCGGTCAGGCTATCGATTTCGGCGCCCTGGTCGCCTTCATCGGCTCCTACATCGGTTTTCGCACCGTCGGCGGACTGGATGGCTCCGAGGCCATGGTCCATGCGACCTGGGTGCTGGTCGGCGCCTCGGCCATCGCCCTGATCGCGGGCTATGTGCTGGAGAAGCGGGTCGCGCCGCTGCCGCTGTTCGTGGGGGCGATGGCCCTGATCTTCGGCGTGCTGACGGTGATGCTGGACGACCCGTCGCTGATCAAGATCAAGATCACGGTCCAGAACGCGGTCCTGGCCGTCATCCTCCTGGGGTCGCTGCCGTTCCGGGTCTATCCGTTCAAGGTGCTGCTGCGCCGGGCGATGAACCTGACGGAGGAGGGCTGGCGTGGCCTGACGCTGCGCTACGGCCTGTTCTTCGCGGTGGTGGCCGTGGTCAACGAGGTCGTCTGGCGGACGCAGTCGGATGATACCTGGATCGCCTTCCGGGGCGGCCTTTGGATGGCGTCGTCGGCCTTCGGCATCTGGCAGGTGTTCTACATCATGAAGCACATGATCAAGGACGAGCCGGTCGAGCCGACAGAGCCGGATCCGGGCCTCTAGGCGGCGTCACAGGTCTGACGCGGACCTGTCGTCAGGAAGCTGAACGGTTGTGCCAAACCCGAGCCGACATAGGCAGGGTGCGGACGGTCGAGATGGCGAAGTCGGACAAGAAGAAGGACGCGGACCGCGCTCCGGCCCTGGCGGAGTCGCCCAGCCATCTGCTGCACCGCGTCCTTCAGAGGGCGGTCGGAATCTATGCCGAGGAGATGGGCGGCGAGACCCTGACCCAGCGCCAGTACGCGGTCCTTTCGGCCGCCGCGGGGATCGAGAACCCGTCCCAGACCGACCTGGTGGTCCTGACCGGCATCGACCGCTCGACCCTGGCCGAGCTGGTCGCGCGGATGATCGACAAGGGCCTGCTGCAGCGCGAGCGGTCCGCGGACGACGGCCGGGCCAAGACGGTGCGCCTGACCGAGGCAGGGGTCGCCGCCCTGGAGCGGGCGCGGCCCCGCGTGAAGGCGGCGGACAAGCGCATCCTGTCGCTGGTGCCCAAACCCAAGCGGGAGAGCTTTCTCAAGCAGCTGGCGCGGATGGCCGACGAGCCCGAGAAGGCGCGCAAGGAAAAGGCGCGCAAGACGCCCGCCGAGGTCGAGGCCTAGACCCGGATATCCAGGTAGCGCCCCAAGCGCGGCGCCGGCTCGACCGCGGCCGATGACGCCGCAGCCGGGGCGGCGCTGACCGGCGTGGCCGCCGGCTGGGCCGCCTGGACCACGGCCGGAGCGGCCGAGGGTTGACCGGCCTGCGCCAGGGCCTGCTGGAAGAAGGCGCGCTGAGCCGCGAGGGCCGCGGGGCTCCGCTGCGGAGCGGCGGTCGGCGCAAGCGGGGTCATCCCGGGGCGGATCGGCGTGGTCATGGCCGTATGGTTAACAGGCCGGGGCGAAAAAGGGTTAACGCGGGCCCGCCAGCTCGCGGATTTCTTCGAGCGCCGCCTCGCCGTCGGTTCCGGCCAGCGGGCCGGAATGGCGATACAGGATCTCGCCCGAGGGCGAGATGACCAGCGTCTGGGGCAGCTCGGAGCCGATCGACAGGGCGTTGGCGAGGCTGCCGGACCGGTCGGACATGACCCGGAAATAGGGGTCGCCCAGCTCATCGAGGAAGGCTTGGGTCGCGGCCGGTTCGTCGCGGATGGCGACGCCGACGATGCGCAGGCCCTCGCTCCGGAGCTCGAGGAGGACCGGGTTCTCGGCGCGGCACGGCGCGCACCAGCTGGCGAACAGATTGACGACAGTGACGCCGACGATCTCGTCGGACAGGGGCCGCGCGTCACCGCCCATCAGGGGCGTGACCTGGGCCGAGGCGGGCAGGATGCTGCCGACGACCTCGGGCTGGGCCTCGGGCGCGCCCTGCCACAGCTTGTAGCCGATCAGGATGGCGAAACAGACGACGATGAAGCCGATCGTGAGCGGAATACGGTTGCGGCGGCCTCTCACGACCCCTCCTCCAGCGCTGACAGGCGGCGGGCGACGGCGCGGGCCCGTGCCCAGATGCGAAGGGTCAGGGCGCCCAGCACCAGAGCGCTGAGGCCGTAGGAACCCCAGACGAAGCCGGCGTAGGGGCTCATATCCAGATCAGGCATCTCAGGCCTCCCTCGCCTGGCGCAGCATCAGCGACCGGATACGGCGCTCGCGCACCTCGGTGCGGATGGCGACGATCCAGAGGGCGGCGAACAGGACCGAATAGCCTAGCCCCATCAAGCCGAGCGGCCAGAGGTAGTCCGCCGTCATGGCTGGGCCGTCGGCGCGAAACACCGACGCCGGCTGGTGCAGGGTCGACCACCAGTCGACCGAGAACTTCACGATCGGCAGGTTGACCAGACCGACGAGCGCCAGGATCGAGGCGGCGCGTCCGGCGCGGGCCTCGTCGTCGATCGACGACCGCAGGGCCATGCAGCCCAGATAGAAGAGAAACAGGACGACCACCGAGGTCAGGCGCGCGTCCCAGACCCACCAGGTTCCCCACATCGGCTTGCCCCAGAGCGAGCCGG
>CAMLNT010000046.1 GCA_946481425.1 uncultured Brevundimonas sp. | reverse complement strand
TCCTGGACCGTCTGGCGACGCACATCCTGGCCTTCGAGGGCGACAGCCACGTCGAGTGGTTCGAGGGCAACTTCGAAGCCTACGAAGAAGACAAGAAGCGCCGCCTGGGCACCGACGCCCTGATCCCCCACCGGATCAAGTTCCAGAAGTTCGGGCGCTAGGTCGGCCGACCGCGCTGGACGCAATTCGAGCGCTGTTCCGGCCCGCAATCTGAAGTATGGTCGCCCCCGTTGGGGGAGTGAGACAGCGTGCCTGTTTATTTCGGGACCGGTGCGTCCGAGCAGATTACCGGGACCAACCTTGCGGATGAGATCCACGGCGGGGGCGGGGACGACCAGATCTTCGGCGCCGAGGCCAATGATCTTCTCTATGGCGACGCCGGAAATGACATCATCCACGGCGGCGACGGCGACGACACCATCGAAGGTGGCATCGGCAACGACATCCTGACCGGGGGCGAAGGCTCTGACACCGTGCGCGGCGGCGACGGCGACGACGGCGTCCTGATCACCGACAACGACCTGATCTGGGGCGACGCCGGCAACGACGTGTTCGAGATCGATGTCTTCTCGACCGGCGTCGGCGTCGGTATCGACGGCGGAGCCGGCAGCGACTGGCTGAATCTCAACACGGTCAACGGGACCTTTGTCGTGCGCCTGGACGGCGCGGCGGGGACGGGGACCGGCATTCGCGCGTCGAACCTGGAGCGGGTCACGCTCGGATCCGGCGGGGGCACCGTCTATGGCGGAGCGCGCAACGACCTGATCGAGGTCGGCAACGGCGGGGCCCTGACCGCCTATGGCGCGGATGGCGACGACACCCTGATCGGCCGCGGCATTGGCGACCGGCTGGAAGGCGGCGCGGGCGATGACGTGATCCACGGCGGCCCGATGTCGAGCCAGCTGGACGGCGGGGCCGACTACGACATCCTGGATTTCAGCCGTCAGTACGGCGTCACGATGGATCTTGGCGGCGCCCATGCGTCCACGATCCTGGGCTTCGAGGAGTTCCGCGGGACGGCGTCGGGCGATGTGCTGCGCGGCGGGGCTGCGGCCGAACGCATCCTGGGCGGCGACGGCAATGACGTCATCGAGGGCCGTGGCGGCGACGACTGGCTGATCGGCGGGGCCGGGATGGACACCCTGTCCTATGCCAACGCCACCCAGGGCGTGACCGTCGATCTGAACCTCACGACCCAGACCAATGCCGGCCTGGGGACGGACCACACCGAAGGCTTCGAGCAGGTGATCGGGTCAGCGTTCAACGACGTCCTCACCGGAACCTCTGGCGACAACATTTTTACCGTCGGCGGCGGCAATGACCGGATCGAGGGCGGAGCCGGCTATGACGAGGTCCATCTCGACGATCCGATGTGGGAGTGGAACGTCGACAGCCTCACGTGGGACGGCCAGGTCTATCGGTTGTTCAGGCGTGACGGCGGGGTAGACGTCCTGACGGGGATCGAGGCGGTGGTCGTAGCGGGACGCCAGCCGATCCTGCTGTCGAGTATTGGTCTGACCCTGACCGGAACGGCGGAAGCGGACACGATCACGGGAACGATCGCGGGCGACCGGATCTTCGGCGGCGCAGGCGACGACGTGCTGGACGCCGGCGGTGGGGCCCAGGGTGGCCGGGACTACCTGTACGGCGAGGCGGGCGCGGACCGGCTGGTGAGCTATGGCTATGCGGAGCTGCAGGGCGGCGAGGGCAACGACACGCTGATTGGCTCGGCGGGCGTGCCGAACGATCCGTGGGGCAATACCTCGGACTTCCTCTACGGCGGAGCCGGCGATGACGCGCTCCACGTCTATAAATCCGGTACGACTGTCGACGGCGGAGAGGGCGACGATACCCTCTATTTCGACGGCGACGGGACTTACCAGTTCCGGACGGAGTCCGCCGAGCGTCTTGTTCTCGGAGGAACGGCCGATTCCTCGGCGTTCGTCCTGTTCGGATTTGGGCCGGGCGCAGACATGACCGGCAACAGCGGCGACAACACCCTGACCGGGGCGTTCGGCGATGACCGCCTGGACGGGGCCGATGGAAACGACATCCTGGTCGGGGACGGTGGGTATAACACCTTGTTCGGTGGAGCCGGCGACGATGTGCTCGACGCCCGCAACGGGCATATGACCGCCGATGGGGGGACTGGCTCGGACACGGCGGTCTTCTTCGACGGCATCGGCGACCACGTCATCGAGGTGCAGAACGGGACGATCCTGGTCAGCTATCTCGGCCAAGGGACGCCTCACGAGGTTCGCAACGTCGAGTTTCTGCGGTTCGGGTCGGTCACGATCGCTGCGCCAACAGCCGCGCAGACGGGAACCTTTGGCGGGGACGTCCTGAGCGGCGGAGCGGCACTGGACTTTATCTCTGGACGCGAGGGCGACGACCAGCTGAACGGCGCAGGTGGCGCGGACGTGCTGACCGGCGGGATCGGAGCTGACCGCCTGACCGGTGGCGACGGCGACGACCTGCTGATCGGCGGCTGGGACAACGACGTGCTGGACGGCGGCGCCGGCATCGACACAGCGATCTTCAGCGGCCGGGCCAGCGACTACCAGATCCGGGTCGAGGGCGATCGGGTGATCGTTATGGGGTTCGAGGGCAAGGATGTCCTTACCCGGGTGGAATACCTGCGCTTCGACGACGGCGTGGTCGATCCGCTGATGGTGGTCTGTTTCGAACCCGGACCAGAGAGCTCAGGCGAGGCGGCCAAGGACGCGGCGCCGCTGGTGCTGGGTCCGGCCGAGATGTTTGCGGAGCCCGAGGTCTGCCCGCCAGTGTCGCCGGATTTCGGCGACAAGTTTGCCGGGGCGCTGGATCCGCTTGCGGCCGGACGCGCGCCCATGGGAGGGCAGTCGCAGACGGCCGACTGGATCTTCTGACTTTCGGGGAAGGTGGAGACTGGCGCGACCCGAAGGGGAACTCGTTGTGGCTGCTGCCTTCCGGCCCTGACCAGATTGGCGAGGCCTCCGCCCACGCCAGCTCCGCGCGCTATATCGTCTCCGCCGCGCCGGAACGCAAGCGCTGGCGACATGTCGGGAACAGAAGGCTCCGCTCGTCCTTGATGCATGGACCGGCCGGCAGGCCCGCGACAGCGAGGACAGGACGATGAGGAAACTGACCGTGGCGGCGTTCGTCAGCGTGGACGGCGTGATGCAGGCGCCGGGTGGCGCGGACGAGGACCGGGACGGAGGGTTCGCCTACGGCGGCTGGGTCGGGCCGCACTTCGACGAGAAGGGCGGCGAGGCGATGGGCGAGACCTTCGCGGAACCCTATGACCTGCTGCTCGGCCGAAAGACCTACGACATCTTCGCCGGCTACTGGCCGCGGTTCGAAGGCAAGGACCCAATCGCCGACCAGTTCGGCGACGCCAACAAATATATCGCCACGCGCGATCCGCGCTTCCAGGCGAACTGGCGCAACAGCCACGTCCTGACCGGCGACATGGTGGAGGCGGTGCGGGCGCTCAAGGCCGAGCCGGGACGCCGGCTTCTGACCCAGGGGTCGGCCGATTTCCTCCAGACCCTGCTGGCGTCTGATCTGGTCGACGCGATGGTGGTCATGACCTTCCCGATCCTGCTGGGCGAGGGCAAGCGCCTGTTCGAGGGCCAGGCGCAGCCGGCCGGGCTGAAGCTGACGGGCTCGACCGTAACGCCGTCGGGCGTGATAGTGGCGCGCTACGACCGCGACGGCGCGGTGCCGCAGGCGGACATCCCCGACCCGGTCTAGGCGGCCTGGGCCTGACCGCCGTCCATGACGGCCGAAACGGCCGAAAGCAGGGCGGCGAGGGTGATTGGCTTGGCCAGGTGACCGTCGGCGCCGGCTGCGCGGCCAGCCGCGACATGCTCGGCCAAGGCGTTGGCCGTCAGCATCAGTATCGGCGTGCGATCCTCGCCACGCGCACCTTCATGGGCGCGGATGGCGCGCACGGCGGCCAGACCGTCAAGAACCGGCATCTGCATGTCCATGAGGACCAGATCGTAGGGCTCGCTCTGGAAGGCGTCGACGGCGAGCTGGCCGTTCTCGACGCTGGTGAGATCGACCTCCAGGCCGGCCAGCATGATCTCAATGACCTTGCGGTTCGCGGGATGGTCGTCGGCCAGCAGGATGCGCATCGGGCGGCCCTCGACGGCCTCGGCATCGGCGGCGGCCAGGGCGGGCTCCGGCACAGCCTCGTCGCAGAATGGCAGGCTCAACTCGAACCAGAATGTGGAGCCTTGGCCGGGCGTGCTTTCACAGTCGAAAACCCCGCCCATCAGGGTCGCGAGATCGCGCGAAATAGCCAGGCCCAGGCCTGTGCCGCCGAACCGGCGCGTGATCGAGCCGTCGGCCTGCTGGAAGCGGGCGAAAATGCGCGCCTTTTGTTCAGCGTCGAAGCCGACGCCGGTGTCGGCTACGCTGAAGCGGATCCGGTCGCCTGCGGGCGCGACGATGATGGAAACCGAGCCCTCCGCAGTGAACTTCAGCGCGTTGGAGACAAGGTTGGACAGGATCTGGCGCACCCGCACGCCGTCTCCGACGACGCGGCGGTCAAGCGCGGGGTCGAGGTCGAGGTTGAGCGCGACCTCCTTCTGGTCGGCGCCCGCCCGGTAGAGCCCCACCACCTCGCGCACGGCGTCGCCCAGGTTGAACGAAGCGATCTCGATGGCGACCTGCCCGGCTTCGATCTTGGCGCTGTCGAGGATGTCGGAAAGCAGGCGTTCCAGCGTAGCGCCGGAGGCGCGAACGACCTCGACCATCTCCCGCTCACGCTCTGGCAGGCGAGCACGGCTGAGGGTGTCGGCCATCGCGACGATTCCATTGAGAGGCGTGCGGATCTCGTGGCTCATGTTGGCCAGGAACTCGGACTTGGCCTGGTTGGCGGCCTCGGCGCGCCGGCGGGCGTCCTTGAGGTTCCGGCCAGTCTGCAGCTGCCAGATCAGGGCGCCGACGAGCGAAATGAGGAAGACGACGGCGCAACCAACCAGCCACCGCTGCTGCCCCACCTTTTCCTGCTGGAGCAGGACGTTGGCGTGGGCCGTCTCAAGCTGCCGGCGCCGTTCGGCGAGCTGGGCCTGGATATCGCCGGTGACCTGGCCGATGCCGGCCGAGAAGCGCTGGGCGCTGAGCGTGGAAGCCAGCCGATGGTGCTCGCGCAGGCGTTCGTAGGCCTGGGTCGGGCGGCCTTCAGCAAAGAGAACCTCAGCCTCGACCAGCGGGATGATCGAGAAGCCTTCCTCACGGAACTCTCCGGCCGCCTCGCGACGACGGATCTGGTTCAGGTCGGCGCGGGCCGCGGCCGCTTCGCCGAGACGGGCGTGGGCGATGGCGCGCTTGGGCAGCATCTGGGGTGCCAGGAAGGAAGCGGCGCCAAGGTCGCGGCCGTAAGGGGCCAGGCAGTCCAGAACGCCGCGCCAGTCCTGAAGGCCCTCAGACACCATGGCGCACAGGTTGGCGTCATAGACCGACAGGCTTTCGAGGTTGGCGCGCACCGTCAGACGATGATGGGAAGCGAACAGGCGACGGGCAGTTTCGTAGTCGCCCACCTGAACCGCCAGGCGGGTCAGATTGTACAGGCTGTCGAAGTCGGGGCGCGGATAGTCGGGATTGGAATAGTCGATCTCGAAACGGCCGAAGGCGTTGGCGGCGCCGGTGAAGTCATTGAGCCGCATCAGGCCCATGCCGGTGACTTCCCACAGACCGGCGAGGGCCGTGTAGGCGAACGGATCCTCTTCGGGCACGGCGGCGGTCATATCCGCCAGGAGACTCATCGCCTCCCCGATACGGTCTTGGTCGATCATGTTCAGGGCGACGAGCCGGGTCGCGTGCGCGCGCACGAACCAGTCGGGCGCCGTCTGCATCGTGTGTTCCATGCCGGCGGCGGCGGCGGTCTCGCCGGCGTCGTAACGGATGGTCAGGTCATTCAGCTCGGCGATGTCGGTGTAGCGGGCGTCACCGGCCCGGGTTGCGGCCTGGCGCAGGCGGTCGTTCCACAGGGTCGCGCGTTCAAAGTCGCCCTGGTTCAGCAGAATCCAGGTGACATGATAGAGCCGGTTCATGCCCTCGCGGTCGGTGCGGGTCAGCGCCTCGCGACCGAAGGCCTCTAGAGCGGCGAAATCGGTCGTGCGCGCCCGTTGCTCGACCACCTGGGCGAGCTGAAGCGGAGACCGCGAAGGGAGCGCGGCCCAAGCCGGCGCCGTTCCCATCACAAAGATCAACATGGCCGCGAGGACCGAAGAAACTCTATGCATGCCCAACTCTGAAGCCCGGTAACGCTTATTGCCCAGAAACCTTGAACAAGGCTTAGCGGGCCGCACGGGTCGCGCTACAAGGCGGCGATGGCTCTCTCCCAGTATCTGAACACCTTTGCGGGCAACCCTCTGGACCGCGCCGGCGACCGGCGCGAAGACGCCGCCTGGCTGGCCGAGCAGCTCGAGCGTCCGGATGGATCGTGCCTCGCGATCTGGGAAGGTGGGGTGCTGGTCGAGAGGGGGCCTGACGGCGCTCGCCTGGCGTGGCTGCGGCCCGACATGGCGCGCGACGCAGCCGGCGACGACTGGCTG
The DNA here is from genome assembly GCA_946481425.1 of uncultured Brevundimonas sp. The sequence goes on along the minus strand of CAMLNT010000046.1, from coordinate 7,392 downwards.
TTTCTCGGCCTGTGGAAGGACAGCCCGGTCTTCGCCGTCCGTCTGCGGGGCGAAGCGGACCCGACGGCCGGACCGCTCGAGGGGCTGGGCGCCTTCATCGATATGCGCTCCGCCGCGGCGGCCCTGCCGGGTGTGGAAGCGGCGATGGCGGGCGCGGCCAAGAGCCTGTTCGACTGGCACAGTCGCAATCCGTTCTGCTCCGCCTGCGGTCGGCAAAGCCGCGCTGATTGCGGCGGCTGGAAGCGCCGCTGCCCGGCCTGTTCGACCGATCACTTCCCCCGCCTGGACCCCGTCGCGATCATGCTCCCCGTGCACGAAGGGGGCGAGGAGCCGGTGTGCCTGCTGGGCCGCCAGGCGATCTGGCCCGCCAAGCGGATGTCGGCCCTGGCCGGCTTTATCGAACCTGGCGAGTCGATCGAGGAGGCGTGTGCGCGCGAAGTCGCAGAGGAGGCGGGCCTGACGGTGACATCGGTCACCTATCACTCCAGCCAGCCGTGGCCGTTCCCGCACCAGCTGATGGTCGGTCTGATCTGCACGGTGGATTCCCGCGAGGCGCGGCCGAACCAGACCGAGCTGGAATCCGTCGCCTGGCTGACACGGGCCGAGGCGAGGGCGGTGCTGGACGGGACCCATCCCGACATCCACGCACCGCAGCCGTTCGCCATTGCGCACAGCCTGATCCGGGCCTGGGCGGGCTAAGTCTGCTTGCCCGGCGCCGGGCCCCTCCGTATAGGGCTTGAGGCCGTCCGGAACGGCCAGCCGTCATCCATCGAAAGTCCGTTCGCCGATGCTCACCACGACCCGCCGCTTCGCCAAGTCCTGGGTGGCTTACGTCCTGCTCGGACTGCTGATCGTCAGCCTGGCCGTCGTCGGCACGATCACCGACCCGTTCCGGAACCTGGATTTTTCCAATGCGGTCATCAAGGCGGGTGACCGTGAGGTGAGCCAGCCGCAGTTCCGCGGCATCGTGGACCGCTTCAATGAGCAGCGCGCGGAGCAGACCGGCCAGCGCTTCACCATGCAGGAGCTGGTCGATACCGGGGGCCACATCCAGCTGATGGAACAGCTCGCGGGCGAGGAGGGCCTGTTCGCCTGGATCTGGCGCGTGGGCCTGCGCCCGGCCGAACAGCTGGTTGCGGATCGCATCCGTGAGACCCAGGCCTTCTTCGATCCGGTCACTGGCCAGTTCGACGAGGCGGCCATGGCCCAGCTTCTGGCCGATAACGGCCTTACGCCGGCCGAGTACGAGGCCGACCTGCGCGACCAGGTGGCCGCTGAACATTATGCCGCCGGCGTGGCTGCAGGCATGCGACTGCCGCGCGTCTACGGGGCCCTGCTTGCGACCTATGAGGGCGAGACCCGCAACGGCCGCTACATCCTGCTTTCGCCGGAGGACGCCGGGACCATTCCGGATCCGACCGACGCGCAACTCACCGCCCTGCTGAACGAGGTGGCCGATCAGGTCCGTCGCCCCGAGCTGAGGACCGCCACCCTGGTGCGCTTCACTCCGAGCCAGGCGGCTTCGGGCGTCGAGGTCACGGACGCCGAGATCGCCGAACGGTTTCAGTTCGCCCGCGACAGCCTGGGCACGCCGGAGACCCGCAGCTTCGTGACACTGACGGCCCCGAACGCGCAAGCTGCGCAGGGCATCGTGCGTCGCCTGCGAGCAGGCGAGGATCCCGCCGCCGTGGCGCGTTCGCTGAATATCGAGCCGGTGACCTACAGCGACCAGCCTCGTTCGGCAGTGGCCGACAGCCGCGTGGCTGCGGCGGCCTTCGGCCTGCAGTCGGGCGCCGTGTCCGACCCCGTCCAGGGCGATCTGGGTCTGGTCGTCATCAAGCTGACCGAAGTCACCGCGGGACAACAGGCGCAGCTGGCTGACCATCGCGCCGAGATCGAGGAGGCCATTCGCCTCGAGAAAGCCCGGGCGCGGGTCTCGGAACTGGTGGAGCGCTTCGTGCAACTGCGCGAAGGCGGCGCGAGCCTGACCGATGCCGCCGAGCAAGCGGGCGGTGAAGTCATCGATATCCCGCCCTTCACCGAGCAGGGCGCGCTGGGCAACGGCCAGAGCCTGCCGCCGACGATCGCCGAGACGGCCTGGGCCACGGCCGAGGGCGCCGACAGCGACATCGTCGACGCCGGCAACGACGAGTATTTCGCCCTCCGCGTGACCGAGGTGACGCCGGCCCGCATGCCGACCGTCGACGAGCTGCGTGGCGACCTGACGACTTACTGGCGCAACCGAGAGCTGGGCCGCCGACTGCAGGAGCGGGGCAATGCGATCGCGGAACGCATCCGCGGCGGCGAGGACATCGCAGCCGTCGCCCGCGCCGAGGGGCTGACCCTCACGACCCGCGAGGGCATCGGCCGTCAGCCGGTCGAGGGCGAGGGCGCCTTGGGCCAGGGCATTCTCGAGGGCCTGTTCGGACAGGGGCGCGGTCAGGTCTTCTCCGGCCCGGCGGACCAGGAAGGGCGTTTCGTGGTGGGTGTTGTGGACAGGATCGCGCCGCCGGTGGCGGCCGTCGCCGGACGCCAGGTGGAGCAGCTTCGACTCCCGATGACGGCCCAGGCCTTCCAGCAGGAGATCCTGCCCGCCATCCAGGCCGGCGCGCGCCAGGAAGTGGATGTGCGGACCTATCCGGACCGCGCGGCCCTGGCCCTGGGCGTCACGCCGCCCGAGGAAGGCGCCGAAGGCGCGGCCGAGACTCCGGCCGAGGGCGGCGCGGCGCAATGACGCCCGAGGCCTTTGGCGCCCTCTATGCCGAAGGCCGTGCGCAGGTCGTCTCGCGGCGGCTGATCGACGACCTGGAGACGCCGGTCGCGGCCTATCTGAAGGTCGGACGGGGGCGGCCGTACGCCTTCCTCTTCGAGTCTGTCGAGGGCGGCGCCTGGCGCGGGCGTTATTCGATCCTGGCGGTCCAGCCGGATCTGGTCTGGCGGTGCACCGGCGAGCAGGCTGAGGTTGCCCGCGGTCACGACGCGGTCGCCCGCGATACGTTCACGCCAGAGGCGATACCCGCGCTGGACTCGCTGCGAGCCCTCGTCGCTGAAAGCCGTATCGACCTGCCGGACGGTATGCCGCCAATGGCGGCGGGCCTGTTCGGCGTGTTCGGCTATGACATGGTGCGGCTGGTCGAGCCGGTGGGCCCGGCCAAGGCCGATCCGCTGAATCTACCAGACGCGGTGCTGGCCCGGCCTTCGGTCGTGGCGATCTTCGACGGCGTGGCCCAGGAGATCGTCCTTTGCACACCCGTTCGTCCCGGCGAGGCGTCGGCCGATACGGCATGGGCCGACGCCCAGCATCGGCTGGATACGTTCGAGGCCGAACTGAAGGCGGCGCTTCCCCCCGAAGGCGCTCGCGCGCCTCGGCCGGGCCCCCAGCTCGTCTCGGATGTCGACGAGGCGGCCTATGGGCGCATGGTCGAGCGAGCTCGTGACTACATCGGCGCGGGGGACATCTTCCAGGTCGTGGCGGGGCACCGGTTCTCCGGTCCGATCGATTTCGAGCCGTTCGCCTTCTATCGTTCGCTGCGGCGGACCAATCCGTCGCCCTTCCTGTTCCACCTGGACTTCGGTGGATTCACCCTCAGCGGCTCGTCGCCGGAGATCCTGGTGCGTTTGAGGGATGACGAAGTGACGATCCGCCCTCTGGCGGGCACGCGCCCGCGCGGCGCGACCCCGGCCGACGACCAGCGGCTGGAGGAGGAGTTGCTGGCCGACCCCAAGGAGCGGGCCGAGCACCTGATGCTGCTGGACCTTGGTCGCAATGACGTAGGCCGGGTGGCCGAGCCGGGCTCGGTCGAGGTGACCAAGAGCTTCTACGTCGAGCGCTATTCGCATGTGATGCACATCGTCTCGAACGTCGTCGGCAAGGCGCGGAGCGACCTGGATGCGGTTGAGGCCCTGACGGCGGCGCTGCCCGCCGGCACCCTGTCGGGGGCCCCCAAGGTGCGGGCCATGCAGATCATCGACGAGCTGGAGACCACCAAGCGGGGCGTCGGCTATGGCGGCGCGGCCGGCTACATCGGGGCGGGCGGCGAGATCGACGCCTGCATCGTTCTGCGCACGGCCCTGTTCAAGGACGGCCAGATGTATGTGCAGGCGGGAGCCGGCCTGGTGGCCGACAGCGTGCCGGCCAGCGAATATGCCGAGACGATGCACAAGTCCGCCGCCCTGAAACGGGCCGCCGAGGACGCCTGGCGCTTCGAATAGGAGACCCGCGGGGGTTCCGAGCGGGGGCAAATCAGGCCAACGTCCCGTCCCATGATGCAGGCCCGCCTAGACACCTCCGCCGACGCCGAAAGCCAGCCGCTCGCCGAGCCCTCTGCCTTGGCCAGTTTCCTGGCCGCCAAGCTGTGCCATGACTTCGCCAGCCCGGCCGGCGCCGTGATCAACGGCCTGGACATGATGCGCGATCCTGACAACCAGGACATGCGCGACGACTTCATGGGCCTGGTCGAGACGAGCGCACGCAAGCTCCTGGCCATGGTGCATTTCGCGCGCGTGGCCTTCGGCGCGGCGACGAGCGCGGAATCCTTTTCCTCGGAGGAAATTGAGACCCTGGCGCAAAGCGCCTTTGACGGCATCCGGCCGGATCTCGAGTGGTCCAGCCAGATTGACCGCTTTTCCAAGCCGCAGGCGCGTGCGGCGCTGAATCTGGCTCAGATCGCGGGCGGCACCCTGGCGACGGGCGGGCTGGTCAAGCTGGGGGTGACCCCGTCGGGCGGCCAGTTGGTGCTGGAAGCCGACGCGCAGGGCCCCCGCGTGCGGCTCAAGCAGGAAGTGTCCACCGGTCTGGCGGGTCGCACCCTGACCGAGGGGCTGGCCGGTCAGTGGACCCAGCCCTACTGGCTGTTCACGACCGTCAGCGAGGCGGGCGGCGCCCTGACCACGCAAGTAACCGAGGACCGGGTGCTTATCCGGATCACAATGCCCGCCTGACAGCCGGTTAGGGCTCGATCCGAACCAGTCGTTAACCGGCGCAGCCGAATAACGGGATCATGCGCCTGTGCCTCATCATCGACGACAGCCGGATCATCCGCAAAGTCGCGCGACGCATCGTCGAGGGCCTTGGCTTCGACGTCGAGGAGGCGGCCGACGGGGCCGAGGCCTTCACCTTCTGCATGGCGACCATGCCGGACGTGATCCTGCTGGACTGGAATATGCCGGTGATGGACGGGATGACCTTCCTGAAGCGGCTTCGCGCCGCGCCCGACGGCGACCGGCCCAAGGTGCTGTTCTGCACGATCGAGAATGACGCTGACCGCATCGCGGACGCCCTGGACGCCGGGGCGGACGAGTATGTGATGAAGCCGTTCGATGGGGACATCCTCGGCTCAAAGTTCGCCGACGTAGGGCTGGCCTAGGATGAGCGGCCACCTCGACATCAGCCGCCTCAAGGCCTTGATGGCGGACAAGGCCGGCTACGATCTGAGCGACGAGCGCACCAGCGCGGTCGAGGCGCGGCTGGGGCCCATGGCCCGGCGTGAAGGCATGGGATCGGTGCAGGACCTGATCAACGCCCTGGACCCGATGGCGCGGCCGTCGCTGGTGTGGGAAGCCGTCGAGACGATCCTGCCGGCCGAAAGCCGGTTCTTCCGGGACCGTGAGCCGTTCCTCCTGATGTGTTCTCAGTTGCTGCCGGCGCTCTCGCAGGCGCGCGGCGGAACGGTGCGCATTCTCTCGGCGGGCACGGCGACCGGGCAGGAAGCGTGGTCGGCGGCGATCTGCGCCGCGGAAACCGGTCAGGCGAACGCCGAGATCGTCGGCCTGGATCTGTCCAGCCGTGCGGTCGAGAAGGCGCGTCTGGGGCTTTACACCCAGTTCGAGGTGCAGAAGGGCCTGCGGTCGCGTCAGCTGATCCAGTGGTTTGAGCGGGAGGGTGATCTCTGGCGCGTCGCGGACCGGCTTCGGCCGGCTGTGCGGTTCGAGCGGGCCAATCTGCTGGACGGCATCGAGGCCCTGGGCCGGTTTGACCTGATCTTCTGCCGCCATGTCCTCGGCGACATGACTCCGCCGGCGCGTCGTCGGGCCGTCAGCGTACTGGAAAACGCGCTGAGCGCGAGCGGCTGCCTGTTCCTGGGCTCAGGCGAGATCGTGCCCGAGGCGCTCGAGCGCTTCCGGCCGGTTGCGGGTCTCAAGTCGGTCTATGTGCGCGGGGGCGCCCCGATCAGTCGCGCGGCCTGACGACCACTTCTCCCACGACGGCCAGGCTGTCCGACGCGCCCCAGGGGGCCAAGTCGGCGGGACGGCGGGCCAGCGGCGGCGCTCCATCGGGCCAGCCGTCGATCAGGGCCGCCCAGCGCAGGGTGACCGGCGCCGTTGGCTCATCCAGCACCAGCACCAGCCCTCCGAATGGGTCGGCCCAACGGATGCGGGTAGCTTCGCCGGCGGCCCCTGGCTGGATGGTGGTGTCTTCCAGCGATAGCCCCATGAGAGCTTCGGCGCTCTCAAGCGTCAGGCGCAGTTCCCGCACGCCGGCCGGAGCGCGGATGTCGATGCGGACCTGCCCTTCCGGCGTGCGCGCGACGACCGCCTCGATTGGGTCCGTTTCGAGGGGATCGACCGGCGCGGTGTCGACCTGATCGAGCCAGAGCGCCGGCTCGGAGCCCTGACCGATCTGGCCGCCTCCGGAAAGCAGCACATCCCGGCTCCAGTCATCAAGGCCGGGCAGGGCGCTGACGAGCCGGGCGTCGCCGGCGGCCGGGTCGCTGACGAAAAGCACCTGATTGAACTGGGGCCGCTCCGGCGAGCGCTGGGGCGCGAACCGCAGCCAGCCTGTCGCTGCGACCATCAACGCGAGGGCGAGCAGGGCGATCGGTCCCGAGGACCGAGACGCGCCCGCGCCAGCCCAGAACGGCGCGGCCGCCACGACGGCGACCAAGGTCAGGGCGCTGACGGCCTCTGGCAGGGTCGAGCCGACGCCGAGAAAGATGCCGTCGATCAGGGTCAGGACCCAGGCGAGAGAAACGACCGTCAGAGCCGCGGCGATCCAGGCGCCAACCGAGCCCGCGCGACGCAGAGCCAGCAGCGACAGCGCCGCCAGGAGGGTCGGCCAGGCCAGCAGAAGCGACGCGGCCGGGGCCAAGACCTGGAGCGCGATCGCCAGCACCCAGCCGAGGGAGACCGCGCCCAGCGCGACAACGAAAGGCTCGCGCGCCCGGGCGCCGCGCCAGCCCTTGATAGCCAGTCGCCCCGTCAGAAGCGCGGCCGACAGACCGCCCAGGAACAGGGCGGTTTCCAGAAGACCGAGGCGGCCGAGCAGCGGGCGGCCCAGGACGAAGTCGTCGACGGCGCCGGTTCCGATCAGGATCAGCCGGCCGAGGAGGGCTGCCACGACGCCGACGCCGAACGCGCCTGCGGCTCCGGCCAGCAGCGGTTTCATCCTCGGGG
>CAMLNT010000045.1 GCA_946481425.1 uncultured Brevundimonas sp. | reverse complement strand
TCATTATCCTTGTCGACGTTGACCGTGCGGACGGCCTCCTGGAAGTCGTGCGTCCGCACCACCCGGCCGCCCAGGGCGTATTCCATGGCCATGACCTCGGCGAAGGTCGCCATCTTCGCCCCGCCCCGCATCAGGCGCAGCGAGACCTTCAGCGACTGCGGCGACTTGGTCTTCAGCGCCGCCAGCTGGGCCTGCGCCCACTCGGTCCCCTCGCCTTCCAGTGCCGCAAAGATCTCCTCGACCGTATCGAAGGCGAAGCACCGGTCGATGGCCTCCCGGTGCGCGGCCAGCGGCGCCGGTCCGGCATCCTGCGCCAGCCGGTCGACCACGCCCGCCGGATCACCCGGCTCGTCCTCGATCGCCGCCTCCAGCGCCTCCACGCCCTCGCTCGGCACGAAATGGCTATGGATGCCCAACGCGACCGTATCCGCCGCCTTCAGCCGCGCCCCGGTCAGGGCCAGCCACACGCCCGTCTGTCCCGGCAGACGGGGCAGGAACCAGCCGCCGCCTACATCGGGGAACAGGCCGATGCCCGTCTCGGGCATGGCGTACATCGTCCGCTCGGTCGCGACCCGGACCTTGGCCGGCTCGGAAATGCCGACGCCGCCGCCCATCACGATCCCGTCGACGATCGCGGTGATCGGCTTGGGGTATTCGAACATCAGGTGGTTCAGCCGATACTCGGTCAGGAAGAAGGCCTTGGCCTCCACCGCGTCCGTCGCCCCGCTCTCGGCGATCATCCGGATATCGCCGCCGGCGCAGAAGCCCCGCTCTCCGGTATGGTCGATGAGGACCGACTGCACCTCTGCGGCGTCCCGCCACGCCAGCAGCGCATCGGTCATGATCTCGCACATGCCCCGGTTCAGCGCATGCAGCGCCTTGGGCCGGTTCAGGGTGATGCGCCCCACGCCGTTCTCGACGCGGGTCAGGACTTCAGGCTCGGTCATCGCCGGGGCGTTTCGCAGATGCGCAAGGGATTCTGCAAGCGGCCTACTGGCGCCCCAGCTCCCGCGCCGTGATCACCCGCATGATCTCGTTGGTGCCTTCGAGGATGCGGTGCACCCGCAGGTCCCGCACGATCCGCTCCAGAGGATAGTCCTTCAGGTAGCCGTATCCGCCGTGCAGCTGCAGTGCGTCATCGGCGATCTGGAAACAGGCGTCCGTCGTCATGCGCTTGGCCATGGCGCACCACTTGGTCTTCTCGGGGTGATTGGTGTCGATCGCCCAGGCGCCCCTCAGCACCATCAGCCGGCAGGCCTCCAGCTGCGTCGCCATGTCGGCCAGCTTGAACTGGGTGTTCTGGAATTCGCCAATGGCTTTCCCGAACTGTTTGCGGGTCTTCACGTATTCCTGGGCCGTCTCCAGCGCCAGACGCGCCCCGCCGAGCGAGCACGCCGCAATGTTCAGGCGCCCGCCATCCAGGCCGGCCATCGCATAGCGGAAGCCCTCGCCCTCGCCGCCGACCAGATTGGCGACCGGCACCCTGCAGTCGTCGAACGACACAACCGCCGTCGGCTGGCTCGACCAGCCCATCTTCTTCTCATTGGCCCCGAAGCTCAGCCCCGCCGTGCCCTTCTCGACCACGATGCACGAGATGCCCTTCGGCCCCTCGTCGCCCGTCCGGACCATCACGACATAGACGTCCGACACGCCCGCGCCGGAGATAAAGGCCTTGGAGCCGTTCAGCACATAGTGGTCGCCGTCGCGGCGCGCCGTGGTCCTGAGCGCCGCCGCATCCGATCCCGAGCCCGGCTCGGTCAGGCAGTAGCTGGCGATCTTCTCCATCGTCACCAGCGACGGGACCAGCCGGCCCCTCAGCTCGTCGGACCCGAACCTGTCTATCATCCAGGTCGCCATGTTGTGGATCGAGATGAAGGCCGCCGTCGACACATCGCCCCGGCTCAGTTCCTCGAAGATCACCGCCGCCTCGACGCGGCCCAGCGCCATCCCGCCGTGCTCCTCCCCCGTATAGATGCCGCAGAAGCCCATCTCGGCCGCCGCCCGCATCGTCTCGACCGGGAAGTGCTTGGTCTCGTCCCACTCCGCCGAATTCGGGGCCAGTTCGGCGTCCGCGAAGGCGCGCGCGGCGTCCTGGATGGCGCGTTGATCCTCGGTCAGGGCGAAGTCCATTACTCTCTCGTTCCTCGTGGCCGGCGGTTTGCGCCGCCGTCTGTTTGGTTTAAGCCGCCCGCTTGGGGGCCGAAAACGGCCGTTCGGAGCCGCCTATCGATGACGGACACGGTTTCTAGTGGAGCGGCCGCGCGCACGCAAAGCGACGATCGCACCCTGGCCTTCGTGGTCTACGCCATGCACTTCGTCTCGCCCTTCGTCTTCGGCCTCACCAGCCTGATCGGCGTTGTCATCGCCTATGTCCGCAAGCCGGAGGCCGAGCCGCTCCTGCGCTCCCATTATCGTTTTCAGATCAGATCGTTCTGGGTCGGTTTTGCCTTGGCCCTTGTCGCCGCTATCGCCCTGATGACCGGGGTTGGCCTGCTGTTCTTCAAGCTGGCCACCGCTGTTGTCTCCGACATGCCGGCTGACGGCTGGAGCGCGGTCTCGCAGGACCTCGACGTCTCATTCCCCGTCGCCGCCTTCGTCAGCCTGATCGTCGCCGGCTGCGCCTGGCTGGCCACGGCCGCCTGGATGATTCTGTCCTCGGTCGTCGGCGCCGTGCGCCTCTCCTCGGCCCAGTGCATCGGCCGCAAGGACCGCCTGTAATGCTCGCTCCCGCCTCCTATCCGTACGCCCGCCCTCGCCGCCTGCGCTCCAGCCCATGGGTCCGCCGTCTCGTCGCCGAGACGGCCGTCACCCCCGCCGACCTCGTCTGGCCACTGATCGTCCATGACGGCCCCGAAGCCCGTATTCCGGTGCCCTCCATGCCGGGCGTCGATCGCCTGTCGCCCGCCGAGGCCGCCAAGGCCGCTGTCGAGGCCCGCAGCCTCGGCATCCCCGCCGTCGCCCTGTTCCCGAACGTCGACGCCTCCATCAAGGACGGCGTCGGAACCGGCGCGACCGACCCCGACGGTCTGGTCCCCGACTGCATCCGCGCCATCAAGGACGCTGCGCCCGAGATCGGCGTCATCACCGACGTGGCGCTCGACTGCTACACCGACCACGGCCACGACGGCGTGCTGGAAGACGGCCGAATCCTCAACGATCCGACGCTGGAACGCTTGGCCGAACAGGCCTTCATCCACGCCCACGCCGGAGCCGACATCGTCGCCCCCTCGGACATGATGGACGGCCGGGTGGCCGCCATCCGCGAGGCGCTGGAAGCCAACGGCTTCCAGGACACCCTGATCCTGGCCTACGCCGCCAAATACGCCTCGGCCTTCTACGGCCCCTACAGGGACGCCGTCGGCTCGGCCAAGGCCCTGACCGGCGACAAGAAGACCTACCAGATGGATCCATCCAACACCGACGAGGCCCTCCGGGAAGTCGCCATGGACCTCGCCGAGGGCGCGGACATGGTCATGGTCAAGCCGGGCATGCCCTATCTGGACATCGTCCGCCGGGTCTCCGAAACCTTCCGCGTGCCCACCCTCGCCTACCAGGTCAGCGGCGAGTACGCGATGATGAAGGCCTCTGCCGCGCAAGGGTGGCTTGAGGAAGACCGCGCCATTCTCGAGACGCTCTCGGCCTTCAAACGTGCGGGTTGCTGCGGGGTCCTGACCTACTACGCCCCCCAGGCGGCGCGACTTCTGGGCGCATAGCGGCGTCTCGTCTCCGTCACCGTTCTGCGCCAGATTGCCAGTCCGGAGGAGGAGACAACCATGAAGATCGTGACCAGCCTGAGCTTCAAGGGCCAGTGCCGCGAAGCGTTCGAGTTCTACGCCAGGGTCCTCGGCGGGACGATCACCGCCGCCTATCCTTATGGAGACGGCCCGCCCGACATGCCGGTCGGCCCCCAATACAAGGACTGGCTGATGCACGCCTGGCTCGACGTCGGCGACCAGTCGATCATGGGCGCCGACATGGACACCGATTGGGCCCCCAACATCGACAAACCCAAGAACGGCTTCGACATCTGCCTGAATACGGACGACGTCGCCGAAGCCCGCCGCTGGTTCGACGGCCTGTCCGAGGGCGGCAAGGTCGTCATGGACTTCGCCCCGACCTTCTGGTCGCCGGGCTACGGCTCCTGGATCGACAAGTTCGGCGTGCCCTGGATGGTTAGCACCTCGGGCGATCCCAACGCTTGACGCTCGTCGGGCCCCGTTCGACAAGGGCCGCCGATTTGGCTTGGGAGGCTGGAATGGGCTGGTTTTTTGGCAAGCGTAACCGCGACGGCGCGCGACCCACGACGATCGAATTCGCGCCCGAAGTCGAGGCCCCGCGCGCTTCCGGCGCCGCCGCAGCAGCGGCGACCCAGCCCGCCCGACCGACGCCCGCCGAAGCATTGGCGGCGCTCAAGGCCGGCAACACCGCCTTTCTGAGAGGCTCGAGCAACCTCGGTCACGTCTCGGCCAGCGATCTTGAAGGGTTGCAAGGTGGCCAGGAGCCGATCGCCGTCATCGTCGGCTGCGCCGACAGCCGCACGCCTCCGACGATCCTGTTCAATCAGGGCTTCGGCAAGCTGTTCATCATCCGGGTCGCCGGCAACACGGTCGACCGCCGCGGCCTTGCGTCCATCGTTTATGCGGTAAAGCACCTGCACAGCCCGCTGGTGGTCGTGATGGGCCACACCGGCTGCGGCGCCGTCGCCGCGGCCGAAGCCATCGTCGATGGCCGCGCCGAACTGGACCCATCGCTGGAGGAGATGATCGTGCCCATCATCCCGGCCGTCCTCACCTCACGCCGGTCCGGCCCGTCGAATGCGGCTGCCGCCGCCGTGGAGGAAAACGCCCGCCGTGTCGCCGCCAAGCTGGTGACCGCCGACACTGCCCTGGCCGATGCGGTCGAGGCCGGCAGCCTCATGGTCGTGGCCGCGGTCAAGGACATGGCGACCGGCCGCGTCCGCTTCCTGGACGACGCCGCCTAGTCGACCCCCGTACCGAGCAGCTCGAGCGCGACCCGAAGCGCGGCCAGCCTGACCGCGTCGCGGCCCAGATCGCCGAACCGCATCTCGCGGTGCCGGGTCTCCCCGTGCGGCAGCGCCAGCCCAAAGTGAACCAGACCGACCGGCTTGGTCTCGCTGCCGCCGCCTGGTCCCGCGATGCCGGTCACGCCGACAGCCAGATCGGCGCCCGATCGCGCCCGAGCCCCGGCAGCCATGGCCCTCGCCACGGCCTCCGACACGGCTCCGTGCGCGATGAGAGTCTCCTCATCCACACCCAGAAGTGCTGACTTCGCCGCGTTCGAATAGGTGATGAAGCCCCGGTCGTACACGGCGGACGAGCCCGCCACCGAGGTGATCGCTGCGCCCACCAGCCCCCCGGTGCAGCTCTCGGCGGTCGTCAGCCAAAGGCGTCGCTCCGTCGCTTTCAGGACCAGTCTGCGGGCTGCGGCTTCGATATCGTCAGGGAACATGGCAGACAGGCTCGCTGAAGGGCGTGAGTCGATGAGGCTGGCCCGCGTTCAGGGGCCAGATCACATGACTGATGCGACGGCTCTGCCGCAAGCCGAAAGGCCGTCCCGGACGGCCCTGGTCTTCGCACTGGCGATCTTCACCTCCGCTGCCTTGGTCTTCTCGGTCCAGCCAATCATGGGCCGACTGCTGTTGCCTATGCTCGGCGGCGCGCCGGCGGTGTGGAACACCTCGATGGTCTTCTTCCAGGCGGCGCTGCTGGTCGGCTATGCCTACGCGCACCTGCTCCAGCGCGTCGGCTCGCTGAGGGGGCAGGTCGGCATCCACCTGGCCTTGCTGCTGGCGGCGCTCGTCGCCTTCTGGCCACTCCGCCTGCATGAGATGCTCGGCCAGCCGGACACCACGCAGCCGATCCCCTGGCTGGTAGCCAGCCTCGCGCTCTCGGTCGGCGCGCCCTTCGCGATCTTGTCGGCCACCGCCCCGCTCTTGCAGGCCTGGTTCGCGCGCCTGCGGCAGGGCACGGCCGAGGGCTCCAATCCCTATGTGCTTTACGCTGCATCCAATCTCGGCAGCTTCGCAGCCCTGCTCGCCTATCCCGTCCTGATCGAACCGCTGTCCGGCCTGGCAAGCCAGACCATCGGCTGGTCAATCGGCTATGTCGCTTTCATCGGCCTCGTCGCCGCCCTCGCGGTCGTCGCATGGCGACAGAACGGCGCGGCCGCATCGACGCCGCTCGAGCGCACCACGCCGCCGACCTGGGCCCGCCGCGCCGCCTGGGTGCTGATCGCCGCCATTCCTTCGAGCCTGATGCTGGGCGTCACCAGCTATCTCTCGGTCGATGTGGCGTCTGCCCCGTTCCTGTGGGTCGGGCCGCTGGCGATCTATCTGCTGACCTTCGTCATCGCCTTCTCCAGCAAGCCGCTCGTCCCTCTGGCCACGACGCTGATGATCCAGGCCGCCACGGTCGCGGCCTGCTCGGCTCTGCTTCCCAAGACCAACGGTGAATGGACCATTCTCGTCCTGATTCATCTGGTGACCTTCTTTTTCGCAGCCCTGATGTGCCACCAGCGGCTCGCCTCGCTCAGGCCGCCGCCGGATCGACTGACCGAATTCTTCCTGCTCCTGTCGCTGGGCGGCGTTGTCGGCGGCGCCTTCAACGCGTTGATTGCGCCGGTCGTCTTCAACACCGTGGCGGAGTACCCGCTCGTGCTGTGCCTGACCGCCTTGGCCCGCCCCTGGTCGCGCCAGCGGCCCAGCCGGGACGAATGGCTCTGGTTCGCTGCCGTCGTGCCACTGGTGTTGATCCCCCAGGCCCTCCTCTGGTGGCTCGGCGAGGACGGACGGCCGCACCAGATGGGCCTCGGCTGGGATCAGGCGCGCAACTTCTCCTTCCTCATCCTGGGGGGCGCCGCCATCTGCGCCTTCATGATCCGGGATCGCGCGCGGCTGTTCTTCCTGGCGCTCTCCATGATCGCCGTCTCGGCCGCCTATGTGCCCGTGCGCTACGACTGGACCGAGAGCGACCGCAGCTTCTTCGGCGTCATCCGCAGGGCCGATCAGGACTTCCCCGGCGTCGGCGCGATGCGCATCCTGATGCACGGCACCACGCTGCATGGCGCCCAGGCGATCGCGCCGGAGTGGCGCTGCCGCCCCTCGCTTTACTACGCCCCGGTCACGCCGATCGGCGAGTCGGTCATCGTCACCCAGAACCGGACGCCGGAAGCTGCCATCGGCGTCGTCGGCCAGGGAGCAGGCTCGCTGGCGGCCTACAAGCGCGCCGGCGATGACCTGACCTTCTTCGAGATCGATCCGATGGTCGACCGCTGGGCCCGCGATCCGCGGCGGTTCAGCTACATCTCCGACTGCGCCGACGGACCGATCCGCACAGTCCTGGGCGATGCCCGCCTTACACTGCGCGATGAGCCTAACGGTCGCTACGACCTGCTGGTCGTCGACGCCTTCTCGTCCGACGCCGTCCCGACGCACATGCTGACGGTCGAAGCGATCCGAGAGTATCTCCGGGTGCTTCGTCCGGACGGCCTTCTGGTGCTGCACCTGTCGAATCGGAACCTGGAGATCACTTCTCCGACCATCGCGGCGGCCCAGGCGCTCGGCGTGCCCTTCCGTCACAAGATCTACGGCGAGAATCCGAACGCGCCCCAGCTGACTGAGGCCTCCACGGAGGTCGTGGTTCTTTCACCTACGGCCGCAGGGCTCGCGCCCTTCGATGTCGATCCCCGCTGGCGGGGCGACCTGACGACCGACGTCGCCCCTTGGACCGATGACTATGTGAACCTGTTTGGAGCGCTCGTTCGCGAGATGGAGCTGGACCGCTAGATGCGGCTCCAGCCGTCCCCCCGCAGAACCTCCAGCGGGCGGAAGCGCGCCTTGTAGTCCATCTTGGCCGAGCCCTGGACCCAGTAACCCAGGTAGACGTAGTCGAGCCCGACTGTCGTCGCCTGTCGCAGGTGATCCAGGATGACGTACTGGCCCAGGCCGCGCCGCTGAAGATCCGGATCGAAAAAGCTGTAGACCATCGACAGCCCATCCGAGAGGAGGTCGGTAAGTACGCAGGCCACCAGCTTGTTGTCTGGTGTTCGGTACTCGATCAGATGCGTACGGACTGCCGTGTCCTCGACCATGGCCACGTAGTCCAGCCAGCCCATGTCAGTCATGCCGCCGCCCGGGTGCCGGGCGTTCAGATAGCGCTGCAGAAGCTCGAACTGCTCCGGCGTAGCCTCGGCCTCGACCAGGGTTCGGATCAGGTCATCGTTGCGCCGCAGCACCCGACGCTGGGACCGAGAGGCCTCGAAGGCGTGGACCGGAATGCGAACCGACACGCACGCGTCGCAGGCTTCACACGCCGGTCGATAGGCGATGTTCTGGCTCCGCCGGAAGCCGACCTGGGTAAGGGAGTCGTTCACCAGCGCCCCGTCCGACATCGGCAGGTGCGCGAACACCTTCCGCTCGAAGCGGTCAGGCAGATAGGGACAGGGAGACGGGCCCGTCAGAAAGAACCGAAGCTGTCGCGTCGGAACATACTGGGTCACTGGTGGTGCGGCGCTCCGTTAACCCAGCGATCTGGCGGCATTTTCATCGGCCGCGCAAGTCCCATCAAAGGCTGGTGTCGGCCGGCAGCACCGGAGCCTCGCGCAGCAGCACAATGGCGATCCGGCGATTGCCCGCCAGCGTCGGATCATCGGGATAGAGCGGATCCGAGCCGGCCTTGCCCGACACCTGATAGACCCGGTCGGCGTCGACGCCGGCCGACTCAAGGATCTGGCGAGATGCGTCGGCCCGCGCAGAGGACAGCGCCCAGTCGCCCGGCGCCGACGCCCGTGAGCCCGCCGCTGAGGTATGGCCCGAGATGGATATCCGGTTCGGAAGCTGATTGATCACCCGGCTGATGGCGCGCAGCAGCACGCGCGCACGCTCGTTCGGCCGCGCCGAATTCTGTTCGAACATCGACCGGCCTTCCTGGTCGACGAGCTGGATACGCAGGCCCTCCGGCGTCTGGTCGATGATCAGATGACGCGACAACTCGGCCAGTTCGGGCATGTCTTGCATGGCCTGGCGCAGCGAGGCCGCGGCCGAGGCGAAGTCCGCTGCTTCCCGACGCGCGATCTCCTCGCGCAGCTCGGCCTCGCTGGCGGCCGAAAGGTCCGAACTGCGTCCGGGCTGATCGACAGACTGGTCCGGCGCTTCCGGAGCAAGCTGATTCACAATCGCGGTCGAGCCGTCGCTCTTGACGCCGTCGTCGCCGAGAGCAGTTCCGCCCAGCAAGCCGCCCGAGCCGGACGTGGTCTGCGAGACGCTGGCGGGGGCGAAATATTCGGCGATGCCGCGCTTCTGCTCAGGGTCCGTGGTGTTGATCAGCCACATCAGGAGGAAGAAGGCCATCATCGCGGTCACGAAGTCCGCATAGGCCACCTTCCACGCGCCTCCATGGTGGCCGTGATCGCCGCCCTTCTTGATCTTCTTGATCAGAATTGGCCGATCGCTCATGGCCATGGTTGAACGCCCCTTGCACGCGTCCCCCTTCATCGGTCCTCAAGGTTAAGAGGGCGTTTCGGTTGCGCCGGACCGCGACGCGCCCTAGGTCCGGGCCGTGGACACGCCCTTGCCCGACACCCGCCCGTTACGCCGCGCCCTTGGGGGCTTCGCGACCGGCGTCTGCGTTGTCACCGCCGAGGGCCCAAGCGGTCCGATGGGCATCACCGTCAACTCCTTCACCTCGGTCGCCCTGTCGCCGCCCACCATTCTCTGGAGCCTTGGCAAGGGATCCGAGCGATGGACGACCTTTGCGGAAGCAGAGCATTTCGCGGTTCACGTTCTCGACGCCGGCGGCCTGGAAACCTGCCAGCGGTTCGCCTGGGGCGATCCGCGCCTGAGCGATGACGAGTTCGAGCCAGGCCTCGGCGGCGCCCCGTTGCTGGGTGGCTGGGTGTCCCGTTTCCAGTGCCGCACCGTCAACCGGATCGAGGCGGAGGACCACCTGCTGATCCTCGCGCGCGTCGAACAATTCGAATCCCGCGATGGCGAGGCGCTCGTATTCTACCGAGGGGCCTATGGGCCTGTGGGAGGTGGTTGAGATGAAGATCGGGTTTGCCGGCCTAGGCGTGATGGGCGGCCCGATGGCCAGGCATCTGGTCGCGGCCGGCCATGAGGTCAGGGGCTACAACCGCAGCCCGGACAAGGCGCGCGCTTGGGCCGAGGCCAACAGTGGCGCACTTGCGGATACACCCGAGGCTGCGGCCCAAGGCGCCGACCTCTTCATCCTCTGCGTCGGTAACGACGAGGACGTACGCCAGGTGGTGGGGGCGGCCATTTCGGCCGCGCCGGCGGGCTGCGTCTTCGTGGACCACACGACGACCTCGGCAAAGCTGGCCCGCGAAATGGGCGAACTCGTCGCAGGCTGGGGCTGCGCCTTCGTTGACGCGCCCGTCTCCGGCGGTCAGGCCGGCGCCGAGAACGGCCAGCTCAGCGTCATGGCCGGCGGCGATGCCGCCGCCCTCGATAAGGCCCGACCGGCCCTTCAGGCCTACGCCAAGGCAATCCAGCACATGGGCCCGGTCGGCTCTGGGCAGCTGACGAAAATGGTCAACCAGATCTGCATTGCCGGCGTGGTCCAGGGCCTGGCCGAAGCGGTGCATTTCGCCCAGCAGGCCGGGCTCGACACGGATGCGGTTTACGAGGCGGTCTCCAAGGGCGCGGCCCAGTCCTGGCAGATGGACAATCGGTGGAAGACGATGGCCCGCGGTGAGTTCGAGTTCGGATTCGCCGTCGACTGGATGCGCAAAGACCTCGGCCTCGTATTGGACGAAGCGCGCAACAACCGCAGCCACCTCGCCCTGACGGCGCTGGTGGATCAGTTCTATTCGGAGGTCCAGGCGCTCGGCGGCGCGCGCTGGGACACCTCCAGTCTCGCCGCCCGCTTGCAGGATCGCAGCCGCTGATGCGGACCCTATTCTCAGTACTGGCCGGCATTGTCGCCGGCGCCGCCCTGTCCATTCTGGCCGTATCCGGTGCGTCCGCGCGTCGTGATCCGGCTCCGGTCGTTTCGGACCAGCCGGAGCGTGTCGTCCTCGCGGCGCTGACACCCGCCGCGGCCGCCCTGCCGCAACTCCGGGCCCGGCTCGACGCGCTCGAATCGAACGGCCAGTTCATGGGCGTGGTCATGGTCGCGCGCGGGGACGAGCTCTTGATGCGCGAGGCCTATGGTCCGGCCGACGCCGAGACGGGCCGGGCGAATACGGCTGAGGATCGTTTCCTATTGGCGTCGCTCAGCAAGCAGTTCACGGCCGCCGCGATCCTCCGCCTGCAGGACGAAGGCCGCCTGTCGGTCGAGGACCCGGTCTGCCGCTGGATTGCGCCATGCCCCGAGGGTTGGAGCAACATCCGGCTCACACATCTCCTGAGCCACACCTCCGGTCTTCCGGATATCATGGACCGGCCCGGGTGGGGCGAACGCCGCGTGACCCCGGCGACCCTGTCTGAACTGACCGCCGACACCTTGACCTATCGTCCCCGCTTCGAGCCGGGAACGCGCGCCGACTACAACAACGCCGCCTTCAATCTGCTGGCCGAGATCGTCGAGCGGGTCAGCGCCAAGCCCTATGCGCAGTTCCTCCAGGACGCCTTCTTCACGCCGCTGGGCATGTCCAATACCGGCTCCGCCGCCGACGGCGCCGGGCACGACGTGGTCTGGGGCCACAACAGCGCTCCCGGCGGCCCGGTCCACGGCCCCGTCACAAACGTCTCGATCATTGCCGGGGCGGGAGCCCTCTATTCGACGGCCGACGACATGATGACCTGGCAGCGAGCGCTCCACGGCGGTCGCGTCCTGTCGGGCGCCAGCTACCGCCAGATGATCAGCGACCATGCTCCCGAAGACCAAGGCCTGCCCGCCGGCGCCCGGCCGAGGGGCTGGGGCTACGGCCTGTTCGTCAGCGATCTCGGCTCCGGCGCCGATCCGCAGTTCCCCGGCGTCCAGATCT
Source organism: uncultured Brevundimonas sp. (assembly GCA_946481425.1). The sequence continues at coordinate 2,022 of CAMLNT010000045.1, read as the reverse complement.
ATCACACCGGCAGCTGGGCGGGGTTCCGCAACCTCGTCAGCTTCCTCCCGGGCCAGAACGTCACCGTCGTCGTCCTGACCAACAACTATCACCAGCGCGATCAGGTATTCCTGATCGTGCAGCAGGCGATGGCCGAAGCTATCGGGGCCCCCTTCCCGACCGGCTTGCAGCAGTAGTCCAGCACAGGAGCGCCCCATGAAGCCGATGGCCCTGATCACCGCCCTTCTCGCGCTCCTGCTTTCAACCCCGGTCGCGGCCCAGACCTGGCCGGTCCGGGAGGGCGACGTCGTGCTGCGCGATTTCGCCTTCGCCTCAGGCCAGACCCTGCCCGAACTGCGGATGCACTACCGCACCCTCGGCGAGCCGCGGCGTGACGCTGATGGCCGCGTCGTCAATGCGGTGATGGTCCTCCACGGCACCGGCGGGTCCGGCGCCCAATTTCTTCAGCCCCAGTTCGCAGACGAGCTCTACGGTCCCGGCCAGCCGCTGGATATCGAGCGCTACTACGTGATCCTGCCGGACAACATCGGGCATGGTCAGTCGTCCAAACCCTCAGACGGTCTGCGCGCGGCCTTCCCGGAATACGGCTACGCCGACATGGTCGAGGCCCAGCGCCGCATGCTGCTCGAGGGGCTCGAGGTCGAGGGACTGCGCCTTCTGATGGGCACCTCGATGGGCTGCATGCACGCCTTTGTCTGGGGCGAGACCCATCCCGATTTCGCCCAGGCTCTGATGCCGCTCGCCTGCCAGCCCACCGAGATCGCCGGCCGCAATCGCCTGTGGCGCGCCATGCTGATGGACGCCATTCGCTCCGATCCGGCCTGGATGGGCGGCAACTATGAGACCCAGCCCCTCCAGGGCCTGCGCACCGCCGCCGATCTCCTGATGCTCGCCGGCGCGGCCCCGCTGCAGATGCAGGCGCAACTCCCGACCCGCGAGGCGACGGACGCCTGGCTTGCCGAACAACTGCCCCGCCGCATTGGCGGCCTCGACGCCAACGACCTCTGGTACCAGGTCAACGCCTCGCACGACTACGACCCCTCGGCGAACCTCGAGGCCATCACCGCGCCGATGACCTGGATCAACTCGGCCGACGATTTCATCAATCCACCCGAGCTGGGCTTGGCCGAGCAATTCATTCCCCGCATCGCAGGCGTGCGCTATGTCCTGATCCCTGCGACCGTCGAGACGCGCGGCCACGGCACCCACACCTGGGCCCGGTTCTGGAAAGACGAATTGGTCGCTCTTCTGGCACGCTCCGCGCCCTAGGGCCGGTCAGCGCGCCGCCGGCTCGCCATAGAGCGCCTGCGCCCGCGCCTCGAAGCAGGAGATCAGCCGGAACGCGGCACGGTCGAAGTGCTGCTGGAGCAGCTTGTCCAGAAGCTTGGACCGGAACTCGAAGTCGATGAAGAAGTCGATTTCCGTGCCCGACGCATGCGGCCGGAAGGTCCACTCGTTCCTGAGATGCCGGAACGGCCCGCGGATCAGCGATACCGTGATGACCCTGGAGCCGGCGTCCCGCCTGACAGAGGTCGCGAACCGCTCCTTGATCATGGCGAAGCCGACCTGGGCCTCCGCATCCAGTTCCGTCAGGCCGGGCGCCGTCTCGCGCTCGTTCCAGACCCGCATCCCCGAGATCCAGGGCACGAACTCCGGATAGGCCCGCACGTCGCCGACCAGCGAGAACATGTCCTCGGGCCGGTACGGCAGGATGCGGGTCAGGCGGTGGACGGCCAAGCGGTCAGCGGCCGTTGAGCGCTTCGCGCGCGGACTTCAGGCGGGCGAAATCCTCACCCGCATGGTGCGACGACCGGGTCAGCGGGCTCGACGAGACCATCAGGAAGCCCTTGGCGCGGGCGATGGCCTCATAGGCCTTGAACTCGTCCGGCGTCACGAACCGGTCGACCGGGGCGTGCTTGCGGGTCGGGGCCAGGTATTGGCCGATGGTGATGAAGTCGACACCGGCCGAGCGCATGTCGTCCATCACCTGCATGACCTCTTCCTTGGTCTCGCCCAGACCGA
>CAMLNT010000044.1 GCA_946481425.1 uncultured Brevundimonas sp. | reverse complement strand
CGGGGTGGAACATGCCGTTCCAGGCCTCGCCGTCGGTCGAACCTTCGGGCACGCCAGTGAACTCGTACCAACGGGCGTTATAATAGTCGTGGAACCCGTCCGGGAGGGTCGACCAGACCATCTGAGGCATGGAGTCGGAGATGGCCCGGAAGCGCGCCTCGCTTTCCGACAGGGCCGCGGCGGCCTCTGCGAGTTCGTGCTCCTTATCGTCGGAGGCACGCAGCGCGCGGCGTAGTTCGAGCTGGGTCATGACCTGGCCGGCCAGGACATGAAGCGCCCGAAGCTGAAGTTCGGTCAGACCTTCCGGGCGTGGCTTATTGTCAACCACGCAGAGGGTGCCGAGGGGCAGCCCTTCCGGGTCGCGCAGGATGATGCCGGCGTAGAAGCGGATGTGGGCCTCGCCGTGGACCAGCGGGTTTTCGGCGAAGCGGATGTCGGCCGAGGCGTCCTGGATGATGAGGTCCGCGTCCTGCTGAACGGCGAGGGAGCAGAACGACAGGTCCTTCGGCGGTTCGGCGCCTTCGAAGCCGACGCGGGCCTTGAACCACTGGCGGTCGCTGTCAATCAGGCTGACGAGGGCGGTCGGCGCGTCGCACAGCCGGGCCGCCAGATCGACAATTTCGTCAAACGCCTTCTCGGGGGCTGTATCCAGAACGCCATAGGCATGGAGGGAGGCCAGGCGCTCCTCCTCGGTCCAGCGGCGTTTGGAAGGATCGGACAACGGAATCTCGAGCAGCCAGTCTTCAGCCGCTCCTTAATGCCCGGGACCCGGGGGGCGTTGCAACGGCGCGCTTACTCGGCTGGAGCGCCTTCAGACTCCGACGCGGGCCGGTTGATCTCTTCGACCTCGATCTGGGGCGGCGCCGGCGTCGACTGGCCGCGCTCGTACTCGGCCATACGGGCGTTGATCTCGGCGATCTCATCGCGGCTGGCCTGGCGTCGGCCGCCAAGGCTGACGATGCCGACCTGGCGAGCCTGGCCGTCGATGACGACGGTTCGGCCCTCAGCGATCAGGCCGGCGTCCTCCGCCGCCTCGGCGTCGGTCGCGATCTGGGTCAGGCGGGGCCGGGCGAAACGCGCCTCGTCGATCACGGGCTCCCGGCCGGAATAGGCCTGCCGGAAAGCCCGGGTGTCACCGTTCGAGCCCATCCAGCGATAGAAGATGTGCGCTCCGACCTGATTGACCTTGGTCAGAGTCGGCGCCCACCAGGGGTGGACGTAGTCGGCATGATAGTGGGTCGCGGTGCCGACCCAGTCGGCGACGAACCCGTTGAGCGCCGACCGGGCCACGTCCTCGGCGCGGTTCCAGGCCCACGCGACCGGCGTGCGCGCCAGCGATCCGTCGCAGGTGAAGGAAAATTGGCAGCCGGTCGTGCGTTCGGCGCCCTGATAGACCACCCCGCAGACCGAGGCCGGGAAGTTGGGATCGCGCACCCGATTCAGCACGACCTGCGCCACGGCTTCCTGCCCTCGGCGCGGTTCCAGGGCCGCCTCGTAATAGACGGCCTGGGTCAGGCAACGCAGGGCGCGGCTGCGGTCACCGGCGGAATTCGGCGCGAAGCGGAACCCGCTGATGGGGCGTATGGCGCCGGAGACGACCGGCACGGCGGCGTTCAGCCGCTGGGCCTGCAGACCGCTGCGGCTGAGCGCGTCCATCGGAGGCCGGCCCGTCAGCGAGAGGTTCTCCCACCCCGGGGTGACGCCCCAGCCTGCCGGTATGAAGGCCGGGTCATGCCGCCGGGCGAGCGATCGGCTGGCCGGGTCCATATGGGCTGCATAGCGATCCAGCGCCGCCTGGGAGAGATCGGGGCCGACCTCGCCGAGAATGCCCTGGATATTGGCGGGACTCTCGAGCGGCCGAACCATGGAGCTCGCGCCAAGAGCCATGCCCAGCACGGCTATGGCCGTGAAGGCCGCGGGAGCCAGCTTGATGGCGTCGATGATGGCGGACGGCGCGCGCCGGACATGCGGAACCGCGCCGCCGAGGCGACGCCTCAATGCTCCGATCAGCGTCGCCAACCGTCCGTCCATCTTGTCCGAATGCCCGCGTTTTCCGGCCGTTTCGTGACCCTATTTGGACCCCAGGGTCGCGCGAAGCATCCACGCGTGCTTTTCGTGAGCGGCGAGACGCTGGGTGAGAAGGTCCACGGTGGTCGGATCCTTGGCCTCTTCGCCCACCGCAACACCCTGGCGAAGGCCCGCGATGAGGGTCTCGTGATCCTGCAGCAGCTCTTTGAGCATGGCGGGTGAGTCCTTGTCCGGATCGCCGTCCTTGATGCCGGTCAGATTGGCGAGGGCCGAATATCCCTGGGGGGCGAACTCACCCAAGGCGCGGATCCGTTCAGCCAAGTCGTCGAGCGCCGTCCACATCTCCGTGTACTGCTCCATGAAGAGCGCATGTAGTTCAGGGAAGTTCGCGCCTCGGACGTTCCAGTGATAGCCATGTGTCTTGAGATACAGGGCGTAGCTGTCCGCGAGGACCTTGGTCAGGCTGGCGGCGACCGCGCCACGATCTTCCTGCGCCAAGCCGGTGTTGAGTGCGATGGTCATGGTCAGGTCTCCTGTCCAGATGCCAGTTAGGCTTGGCAGTCAGCCTTGCAAGGGCCGACTGGAAATGTTCGGCAGTAGGAACCCATAAGGGATACAAGCGTTGGTGACGATCGTTATGCACGGGTCTGTCGGGGGATAGTCTGGACGCGTTTTTGAGACGGCTGGCCACGCGTTCGACAGGCGGTTTCCTCACTTGGGTGCTGCGCGCGATGGCGTGCGTGCTGCCCTTTTTGCTGCTGCGTCTGGCCTTGGCGCCGATCCTCGGCGGCACAGGTGCTTCGACGCTTTTCCTGCCGGCTCTGCTGCTAGCCACCCTGTGGGGCTCCTGGCGGACGGGCATTGTAGCGACCGTGCTGGCCCAAGCCTTGGCGACCGCAGCCTCCTTCATTCCCGGCGCACTCGAGTTCGACTGGTACCGACACTGGCTCGGCACCGGCATCTATCTATTCAACGCCGTCGCTATCATCTTCGTCGGACAGGCGCTGCGAACCTCGATCCATCGTGTCGAGCAGGCGCGGGCCGACGACAGCGCGCGATCCGCCGCCATCGCCGAGAGCGAAACGCGGTTTCGCCACATCGCCGAAACCGCTCCGGTCATGCTCTGGATGGGGGATCCACAAGGGCACTGCGTCACGCTGAATCGCGCCCTGCGCGAGTTCTGGGGCGTCAGCGAGGAGGAGGTCGCGACCTTCGACTGGTACACCACGATCCACCCCGACGATGTCGCGCACGTCGCGACGGTAGGGGGGGAGGCAACGGCGCAGGCCCGGCCTTTCCAGGTCACCATGCGGCTGCTCAGGGCGGACGGGGAGTGGCGCCGGGTCGAGACCCATGCCGAGCCGCGCTTCTCCGCCGACGGGCGGTTCGAGGGCATGATCGGTGTCAACGTTGATCAGACCGAGGCTCACGCGGCCGAGGAACGCCATGCCTTCCTTCTGGCCTTCGGCGACCTGCTGCGAGAACTTGAAAGCCCCCAAGAAATCCTGAAGGCGGGCGTTCGCGCGCTGGGTCAGCATCTGGGCGCGCCTCGCGTCGGTTACGGCGAGATCGATGCGGACGAGACAACCGTCACTATCCGCGCCGATTGGACCGCCGGCGAGATGGAGAGCGCCACCGGCGTCTACGTCATGGATGATTTCGGACCGGCCCTCAGTCGCGACCTGAAGGCTCGCAAGACAGTGGCCGTGCAGGACGTCGACACCGATCCCCGGACGTCTGGCGGCGCGGAAGGGTTCGAGCGCCTTGGCGTACGGGCCTTTGTGCGAGTGCCGATCGTGCGGGCAGGCAGGCTGCTGGCTTTCCTGTTCCTCCATTCTCACGACACCCGCCAGTGGACGAATGAAGAGATCGAGCTCGCGGAAGAGGTGGCTGACCGCCTCTGGGCTGCATTGGAGCGGGCCTCGGCCGAGGCGGAGGTGCGGGAAAGCGAAGCCAGGTTCCGCTCGGTCGCCGACAGCGCGCCCGTTCTGATCTGGGTGACCCGCGCGGACCGCAAGCGAGCCTTCATCAACCAGGCCTACACCGAGTTTCACGGGGGGACCTATGACGAGGCGCTGACGGCGGACTGGCGCGCCTCGCTCCATCCCGAGGATGTCGATCGCGTGCTGGCTGAATCGATGGCGGGTGAGCAGAGCCGCAAGCCCTTCATGCTCGAGGCGCGTTATCGCCGCCAGGACGGCGCCTGGCGCTGGCTTCGGTCCTACTCGCGGCCGCGCCTGGACGGCGCCGATCTGCTTGGCTTCGTCGGCGTGGCCTATGATGTCACCGAGGCCAAGCAGGTCGAGCGGGACCTTACCCACATTAACGAACTGCTTGAGGCACGGGTCGCGGAGGCCCTCGCGGAGAAGGAGCTCGCCGAGACCGCCCTGATGCACGCGCAGAAGATGGAAGCGGTCGGACGGCTCACCGGTGGGGTAGCGCATGATTTCAACAATCTGCTGACCGTCGTCATCGGCGCGCTGGACATGGTTTCGCGCTCTCCCGACGACAGCCAGAGGCGCGAGCGGCTGCTGGAGGCCGCTCTCGCTGCCGCCCGCAAGGGCGAGCGACTGACGCACCAGCTCCTGGCCTTCTCGCGCAAGCAAGCGCTCCGGCCGCTGTTGTCGGACGTCAACAGCCTCATCCTCGAGGGCGAGCCGCTCCTGCGCAGAGCAGTTGGCGAAGCGGTCGATCTGTTGATCCGCCTCGATCGCACGGCGCCGGTCGTCAGCCTGGACCCGGCTCATTTCGAGGCGGCTCTCCTCAATCTGATCGTCAACGCCCGGGACGCGACCCCCGACGGCGGCGCCATCACCATCCTGACGGAGCTCAGGACCCTGTCGGCCGGAGAGGTCGAAGGGGCCACCTCGGGCGACTATGCGGTGGTGCGGGTGTCCGACACCGGCGCGGGGATGGCGCCCGAAATCCGCGACCGCGTGTTCGAGCCCTTCTTCACTACCAAGCCGGTGGGCAAGGGCACGGGCCTTGGCCTGTCGCAGGTCTACGGGTTCGTGCGGCAGTCCGGCGGATCGGTAACCATCGACAGTGCGCCGGGGCAGGGAACGACGGTGTCGATCTTCCTACCCGCGATGGCCGACGCCATGCCGGAAGCGCCCACCGCGCCGGACACCGCGGCGGACGAAAGCGACCGACCGTTCGAGGGGCTGTCAGTGCTGCTGGTCGAGGACGACCCCGAGGTGTCGGACATCGCGCGCGAGTACCTGGCGCAGTTGGGGTTCACCGTCAGCCATGCCCTCGATGGGCAAAAGGCGCTCCGCCGCATCCGCGGTCGCCGCTTCGACCTGCTGGTCACGGATCTGATCATGCCGGGCGGCCTTAACGGGGTGGAGTTGGCGCGCCGGGTGGTCGAACGTCAACCGGACATCGCGGTTCTGCTGAGCTCAGGCTATGCGGGCGAAGCGGTCGACCAGGCCCTGACCGACGTACCCTGGCCTCTGCTCTCCAAGCCGTACGACGCAGCGGCCATGAGGCGGGCCATCACCGGCGCCCTGTCACAGCAGCGCGAACCCGCCTGATTGGTTCGCACCGATTTCCCTTGCGTTTCGGCGGGGGAGGCCTACATTCCAGTCACCTTATGCTAAAAGTGAGCATAAGTAGGAGATCAAGGTCATGGCCGACGGCGGCTTCGGACTTTCTGAGGACATCCGGCGCGAAACCGCACCGGTCTGGGACAAGGTCAAGGAACAGGTCTCGCCGCTTGAGTGGGCGACCTATGCGCCCCTGATCGCCGAGATCAACGCGCTCAAGAAGAAGCGGGACGCGGTCATTCTGGCGCACAACTACATGACGCCGGAAATCTTCCACGGCGTGGGTGACTATGTGGGCGACAGCCTGGGACTGGCCAAGGAGGCGGCCAAGTCCAAGGCGAAGGTGATCGTTCAGGCGGGCGTTCACTTCATGGCCGAGACGTCCAAGATCCTGAGCCCCGAAAAGACCGTCCTGATCCCCGACCTGCGCGCCGGCTGTTCGCTGGCCAGTTCGATCACGGGCGAGGACGTGCGGCTGATCAAGCAGCGCTATCCGGGCGTGCCGGTCGTGACCTATGTGAACACGACCGCCGAAGTGAAGGCGGAGACCGATATCTGCTGCACCTCGGCCAATGCTGTGCAGATTGTCGAATGGGCCGCCAGGGAATGGGGCGTCGACCGGGTGATTCTGATCCCCGACGAGTATCTGGCCCGCAACGTCGCCCAGCAGACCGATATCAAGATCATCGCCTGGGCCGGCCACTGCGAGGTGCACAAGCGCTTCACCACCCAGGACATCGCCGACATGCGCGCAGCCTGGCCGGACGCGGAGGTGCTGGCGCACCCCGAATGCCCCGAGGAAATCCTCGAGGCCGCCGACTTCGCCGGCTCGACCGCCGCCATGGCCGACTACGTCACCAGCCGCAAGCCGGCCCGGGTGGTCCTGATCACCGAATGCTCGATGGCGTCCAACATCAAGGGCGACCTGCCGGAGACCCAGTTCGTCGGCCCGTGCAACCTGTGCCCGCACATGAAGCGGATCACCCTGGAGAACATCCGCGACTGCCTGCTCAACATGCAGTTCGAGGTGACGGTCGACGAAGGTATCGCCGAGCGCGCCCGGCTGGCCGTCCAACGGATGGTCGACCTGCCGCCGCCCGCGACGCCCGCGCGCTACGACCTGGCCCGCGCGCGCGGCCACAGCGTGCAGGTCGAGCTGATCTGACCATGTCGCCTTGCTGCTCAGCTTGGGCGGACTTAAGATACCGCCGTTCGCGCAATGCCTCGGGGGAAAGCGGTCATGCGGGCTTTGATCATGGGGGGGATGCTGGCGGCGTCGTTGTCGGCGACGCCGGCGCCGGTGAGGGCGCAGGTGTCGGGCGACTTCGCCGGCCTCTACACCTTCCAGACCACCAACTACCGCACAGACGGAGCGGTGGGCGTGCTCAGCGGGGTCGCGCGGGCGACGCCTCTGGGCGGCGGCTGGTACGACGTGCGCCTGTACGCCATCGAGTATCTGAACACCTCGACCGGAGAGCGTCGCAACACGGCGCTGCAGGAATGCGAAGGCCGTCGCAACGGTCCGGAGATCGCAATCACCTGTACCGTCGTCCAGTCGGACGCGACCGGTTATCAGCCCGACAACTTCACCCTGCGCCAGGTCAACACCTGGCAGTGGGACGGCGGCTTTACCTCGTCCAATTCATCCAACGTGACCTTCGTCCACTTCGAGGACTGACGGCCGGCCGCTTGAACCACACGGCCGGCAGGGCCAAGTGCGGCGCATGACCAACGAAACCCGCCGCCCCGGTCCATGGGACCCGCCCGCCCAGCCCCGGCCCCAACCCGAGGCCGAGGCGCGACGCGCTGTGCCGGAAGCGCCGCTCGACAAGGGCCAGAACCCGGTCGTCGCCGCCGCCTTCACACTGCTGTTCGCTGCGGTCATCTGGTACCTGACGGGAAGCTGGATCATCGCGGTCGCGCTGATGTTCGGGCTGTTCGTCCACGAATACGGTCACGTGCTGGCGATGAACCGGCTCGGGATGGGCCCGGCTCGCATCTACATCATCCCGCTACTCGGGGGCCTGGCGAAAGGTCAGCGCGAGCCGTCCAGCGAATGGGACGGTGTGCTCGTCTCGCTGGCCGGACCTCTGTTCGGTTTGCTGGCCGCCATTCCCTTTTTCGCGGGCTACTTCCTCACGCGGGACGAGCAGTGGCTGGGAGGCGCCTTCGTCATCGCCATCATCAATCTGATCAATCTGGCGCCGGCGCCGCCTCTCGACGGGTCCAAGGCGATCGGTCCGGTGCTGGCCAAGGTCCATCCGATGCTGGAGGTCGGGGTCCTGCTCCTGGTGGGCGCGGTCGTCATCGTCTGGGCGTTCAACCGGGGCAGTTTCATCTTTGCCGGGTTCCTCCTGCTGGCCTTGTTCCTGCACCTGCGCCAAGGCGTGCGCGCGCCGTCGGGCCGCAAGCTGACGGGACCGGAGAGCTTCAAGAGCCTGGGCCTGTTTGCGGTGACCACGGCCGCATGCCTGGCCGTATGCCTGGCGAGCCTCACGCTACAGTCCGGTGATCCGGTCGAGGGTTTGAACACCATCCTGACCGACTTCGGCATGGCAGGATGATCGCGTCCGCATGAGCCAACGCTTCGCCCATGACGGCCCGCTGATCATCGGCGGTGGGTTGGCCGGCCTGTCGGCCGCGCTGGAAGCCGCGCCCCGCAGGGTTCTGGTGGTCACGCCCGCACGCCTGCTCGAGGCCTGTTCCTCGGCCTGGGCCCAGGGCGGCGTGGCGGCGGCGCTGTCGCCCGCCGACGCGCCCGCGATCCACGCCCGCGATACCATCGCGGCTGGAGCTGGCCTGGTGGAGCCCGTCGCGGCCGGCGAACTGACTGACGACGGTCCGGAAACGGTCGCGTGGTTGGCCGGACTGGGCGCGCCGTTTGATCGCGATGCCGGAGGCGGGTTCTCGGTCGGGCTGGAAGCCGCCCATACTCACGCCCGGGTTGCTCGCGTCGGCGGGGATGGAGCCGGTCGCGCGATCCTGTCGGCCCTGGTCGCGGCCGTGCGGGGCGCGCGGCACATCACCGTCTGGGAGGATGGCCGCCTTCTCGGCCTGATCCAGGACGGCGGAGGTCGGGTCCGGGGCGCCCTGATCGAACGCGGGGGCCGGCCCGTTCAGGTGCTGGCGTCCTCGGTCGTGCTGGCTACGGGTGGCTACGGCGGCCTGTTCGCACGCACCACGACCCCGGCCAGTCTCTTGGGCGAGGGTATGGCGGCAGCCTGGCTCGCGGGCGCGGAGGTCCGTGACCCCGAGTTCGTCCAGTTCCACCCGACTGCCATCGACATCGGCCTGGATCCGATGCCGCTGGCGACGGAAGCCTTGCGCGGTGAGGGCGCGCGATTGATTGACGGGCAGGGCCGGTTTCTGCTGGGCGAAGCCTGCGACGCCGATCTGAAGCCGCGCGATGTCGTGGCGCGGGTCGTCCATCAGGCGGTCATCGAGGGACGCGGGGCGTTCCTGGATGCGCGCCGGGCCGTGGGCGCCGGATTCCCCCAGCATTTCCCGGCGGTCTTCGCCGCCTGTATGCGTGCCGCGATCGATCCCCGCGTCCAGCCAATCCCGGTCGCCCCTGCCGCCCACTATGCCATGGGCGGCATTCGCGCCGACGCGGATGGCATGACGACGCTCGAGGGGCTCCTCGCTGTCGGCGAATGTGCGTCGACGGGGGTGCACGGCGCCAACCGGCTGGCCTCCAACTCGCTTCTGGAAGCCGCCGCTTTCGGCCGTCGCGCCGGCCGCGCGGTCGCGCAACACGAGGCTCCCGGGAAGACCGCGCTCTTCGCGCCTGTCGTGCCGCAGGTGATGGATAAGCGGGGACTGGAGACGCTGCGCAGCACCATGAGCGCTGACGTCGGCGTCGTCCGCGAGGCGGCCGGGCTGGAGCGTGCGCTCGAAACCATCGCCGTCCTGGAGGCGGAGGCGCCGGGCGCGCTGCCGCTCTCCTCAGCGCGCATGATCACTGCCGCCGCTCTGGACCGCCGAGAAAGCCGCGGCAGCCATTTCCGTTCGGACTATCCCGCGGCCCTGCCTGTGGCCCGCCACTCCTTGACCGCCGGCCCGGGGCGCGACGCGGCGCGCGGGCCCCGGCTGGACGCCCTGACCGACGCCGGATCCCAGACATGACGCGCCAACTTCCCGAAATTCTGATCGACCCGATCGTCTCGATGGCCCTGGCCGAGGATCTGGGACGCGCCGGGGATGTTACGGCTCAGGCCTGCATTCCGGCCGAGGCGCGGATGCGGGCGATGTTCGCGGCCCGCAAGCCCGGTGTCCTAGCGGGAGTGGGATGTGTCCGCTCCTCTGTCCTGATGATGGACGCCGAGGCGACGATCTCCGAGCGCCTGTCAGATGGAGATGGCTTCGAGGCCGGCGCGGTTCTGGTTGAGGTAGAGGCCAATGCACGAGCCCTGCTGGCGGCCGAGAGAACGGCCCTGAACCTGCTGGGGCGCTTGTGCGGCATCGCGACCCTGACGCGGACCTATGTCGCCGCTGTCGAGGGCACGGGCGCGGTCATCACCGACACCCGCAAGACAACGCCCGGCCTGCGTGCGCTGGAGAAGCATGCCGTGGCCTGCGGCGGGGGTGTGAATCACCGCTTCGGACTGGATGATGCGATCCTGATCAAGGACAACCATGTCGCCCTGTGCGGCGGCGATGTCGGAGAGGCTGTGCGTCGGGCGAAGGCCCATGCCGGTCATCTTATGAAGGTGGAGGTCGAGATCGACCGTCTGGATCAGCTCGATGGGGCCCTCGGCGCAGGCCCCGACGTCATCATGCTCGACAACTTCGACCTGGAGAATCTGCGCGAGGCGGTGAGCCGGGTTGACGGACGCGTTACGCTGGAGGCGTCGGGCGGTGTCAATCTGACGACAGTCCGCGCAATCGCCGAGACGGGCGTCAATGTGATTTCGGTCGGCGCCCTGACGCACTCGGCGGCGTCGCTCGATATCGGTCTGGACATCCTCTAGGCGAGGTGGCCATCCGGCGCCTGCGTCGGGCGAGGTCGTGCCAGCTGTTCGCGGATCCAGAGCTGGATCGGATGATCCACGAAGCGATGGAAGAGCCCAGCGAAGGTCAGGGCCGCCATGAAGCCGAGCCCCCAGACCAGCCAGCTCGATGTCAGGCCCAGCTGTTCGGCCATGCCGAACCAGACGGCTCCGACAAGGGCATGGGTTATGAACAACGCGAAAGACATGTCCGCCGCCCAGGTCAGCCACGGCGGCGAGCGCAGCCGCAAGCCGTCGGCGGCCACCACAATGGCGGCGATCGACAGGATCGAGACGAAGGCTGTCAGGTCGGTCCGCTCGGGCGTCTGCAGCGCGACCAGCGCACCGCCGGCAGCCAAGATCGTCGCCAGGCACGCGGCGCGGCGGAAGAAGCGCCCGCCGGCGAACCGGGCCATCAGCAGCCCGAACACGAAGAGGGGCAGGGCGCGCAACACACCCTGATGGAACGGCAGGTCGAACAGAGAGTGATCCAACACCGTCAGGCTGAGCATCGATGCGCCGGCCAGCAGCGAGAGGGCGAGCAAAAGGGCCGTCACCCGACCGCTCAGCAGACGCGTCGCGCGCCAAACCAGCGGGAAGACCGCATAGCAGACGATCAGGGCGGACAGGGTCCAGCTCGGCTCATTCCAGCCGGCCTGCTGGGTGACGCCCCAGGCGTGGATAAGGCCCGCCTGGGCGAAGAAGTCCGACCACTGGAAACGCTCGGGAGAGCCCGGCGCGACCCCGAAAAAGCTGGCGGCAATCACCAGGACCGCGAGGGCCGACAGCATCATCAGCTGCGCGGGCCAGACGCGGCTCATGCGTCGGGAGAAGAAGGTGCTGACGTTCAACCGGCCCTCGTCGAGCGCCCGGCCGTAAGCGCGCCCAAGGATGTAGCCCGACAGGATGAGGAAGAAATCGGTCGCCAGCCAGCCGCGGCTGAAGGTCGGAGCGGTGCTGGCGAGGTCGACGGGAGCGTTCGGCCCGAAGTGATACAGCACGATGAAGGCAGCCGCCACGAACCGCATCGCGTCGAGCGCACCGGCACGCTGGCTGGACGATGGCACGAGGCGTTCAGGGGTCATCGGCGGGCTCCAGCGCCCCGAAACGGGACGTCGAACCCTGTGGCTGCAAGCCGCACGCCGGAACGGGATGGGGCCACCACCCGTTTAGACCGCGAAAGGAACCTCTATGTCCCGCACTCCTCCGATCCCGTCCGAGCAACGCAGCTTCGGTTCTGAGGCCGGCGTGAAAGACACCCGCCCAGACCGTCGCGACCTCAAGACTGGCCTGCAGTCAGGCCAGCCGGGCGACGCGGATTCGAATCTCGACCAGCAGGGTCGCTTCGGCAACGCGCGCCAGAACCTGACGCCGAGCCACAAGACCCAGCAGCGCTAGGATCAGGCTACCGTTTCGCTGGCGGCTTCGACGACTTGGTCGGCCGGCGCAGCGGTGTCCGCGGCGGCCGGAGCAGGCGTCTCGACGACGTTCACCGCCACGTCAGAGATGTCGGGACCAGCCGGGGTCGATGCGCCCGGAACAGCACCGGAGGCCTGAACGGCCTGGACGAACTGGCCTGAGGCGCCGCGGCGACCGCCGAAGCGGTAAAAGATGTGACGGCCGACCTGGCCAACACGGACCAGCGACCCCGACCAGCGCGGATTGACAGCCGTCGTGTGGAAGTGGGTGGCATTGCCAACCGGCGCATAGACCGAGCCGCTCAGCGCGCTGGCAGCTACCCTGCGGGCCCGCTCCCAGGCGCCACTTTCGCGGCGGCCGTTGATGGCGCCGTTGCACACGAAGCTGAACTGGCATCCGGTGCGGCGGCCGGAGCCTTGGTACACAACGCCGCAGACCGTCTGCGGGAAGGCGGGGTGACGCGCGCGGTTCAGGATGACCTGTGCGACCGCCTGCATGCCGGCCTGACCCTCGCCGCGGGCCTCGTAGTAGACAGCGGTCGTCAGGCAGTCGAGATCGCGCGACGCCTCCAGAGCGCCGTTCAGGCGGAAAGGCTGGGCGCCCTGAACAGCCGACATCGGGCCGCGAAGGCCGGCGTCGGAACCCGTGCTCGCGCGGGTGAGGGCGGCCTCGCCTTGGCGCTCGAGCAGAGCGGACAGCTGGGCGGACTGGCGGTCGCGCTGGGCGTCGCCCGCCACAGTGTAGGGATCATGTCGGCGCGCGATGGTCAGCGCACTGTGATCGAGGCCGCCGACAGCGGCGGCCAGGGCTTCATCCGTGAAGCCGGAGTCATAGGCGCCCGCCATGCGGTTCGCCTGGGCCCGAAGGGTGGCCGACTGCGCAACCGCGCCGCCGAGATAGGCCATGCCGACCGCAAGGCCCACGATCCCACCAAAGGCCGCCGCGGCGACGGATGCGCGCTGGCGGGTAATCCCGGTCTTGAGAAAGAGGGCGAGGTCGCGCGCAGCCTTGGGCGCACGCAATTGCGCGAATAAAGTCACCAGTCCGGTATCCTCTGCGACGAGGGCGCTGGGCCCCCCGACGAAGACATCC
The DNA here is from genome assembly GCA_946481425.1 of uncultured Brevundimonas sp. Next base: position 941 of record CAMLNT010000044.1, on the reverse strand, counting down.
TCTGGCCCGGAATAAGCAGGCGAGACTCAGGATGCAGAAGGCGCGCGATGGGGAAACCCGCCGCGCGCCGAGACGCGCATTAGCCACCGGAATATGGCCTCAATGTGTTCGATTCGCAAGTTCGTGCTGCGGCGCAGCATTCCGGGCCGCCTTACAGCACATTTGTGAATATAGAAGCCGACCGAAAGCCTAATCAGAAGTCGGGTTTGCGAATACTGTATTAGGTCATTGGGGGCTTGTTTGCGGCGCCGCAAAGACAGCTTATCGCCTCCACAGATGGGCGCGAATTGACCTGTGGTCGGCCTGTGGATCGAATCGTTCTTCTAAGGTCTTGCGCCGGTGGCGTGTGAGCAGGAGAGACCGCTGTAAGTCCGGAACCGGGCGCCGCGAAGCTCGTTACCTCACAAGCAGCATAGCTGGAGGTCGAGATGCGCAAGGAACACTGGATTATCGCCGCCATGGCCGCGACCGCCGTCGCCGTGGCCGCGTGCGGCACCACCATCGAACAGAAGGCTGCCACGGGCGCCGTTGCGGGCGCCGTTGTCGGTGGTCCGGTCGGCGCGGCCGTGGGCGGCGCGGCGGGCGCAGCCGTCGGTCATGCGACCGACGACGACCGCTAGACCGTCTTCTGGGAGGAAGCCGAGAGGCCCGCAGCCGGAAGCCTGCGGGCCTCTTTCTTTATTCAGCCGCCAGGTTGGAGCCTTCCGGCGCCGACCAGCGAAGCTTCGGAGACCGCGCCGCCCGGGTCTCGTCCAGACGCCGCATCGGCGCATGGAACGGCGCACCCTTGAAGCGATCCACATCGCCAGCCTTCGCAGCCATCGCCAGAGCCCGCATCGCCTCGATGAAACGGTCCAGCTCGTATTTGGACTCGGTCTCGGTCGGTTCGATCAGCATGGCCCCGTGGACGACCAGCGGGAAATACATGGTCATCGGGTGGA
>CAMLNT010000043.1 GCA_946481425.1 uncultured Brevundimonas sp. | reverse complement strand
TGGAGGGCGGAGATGGCGGCCTGGACCTGATAGGGACCAGGATTGCGGTGGCGCAGCGCCTTGTCGATGAGGGCCAGGCCTTCGGCGATGAGTTTCGGGTCCCAGCGGGCGCGGTCCTGGTCGTCGAGCAGGACGACGGCGCCGTCGGCGTCGAAGCGGGCGGCGGCGCGTGAATGCTGGAGCAGCATCAGGGCCACGAGACCGAGGATCTCGGGCTCTGACGGATAGAGGCGCAGGAGCAGGCGGCCGAGGCGGATGGCTTCCTCGCACAGGCCCGCGCGGTCGCTCGTCGGATCGGGGGCCGTGTAGCCCTCGTTGAAGACCAGATAGATCATGGCCGCGACCACCCCGAGGCGTTCGGCGCGCTCGATGGGGCCGGGGGTTTCGAAGGGAATACCGGCGGCTCCGACGCGGGCCTTGGCGCGGGTGATGCGCTGTTCCATCGCCTTGTCGCCGATCAGGAAGGCGCGGGCGATCTGGGGGACCGTCAGGCCCGAGACGATGCGCAGGGCGAGCGCAATCTGCTGAGTGGCCGGCAGGTCCGGATGGCAGCAGGTGAAGAGCAAACGCAGGACGTCGTCGCGGTAGTCGGCCTGGTCCAGCGTCTCGGCCAGCGGTGTCTCGGCGTCGTCCAGATCGGACAGGCGGGCCTCGTCGGGGAGTTCCGTTTGCTTGGCGCGTTTGCGGACGCCATCGAGGGCGGCGTTGCGGCCCACGAAGATCAGCCAGGCGGCCGGGTCGCGCGGCGGCCCTTTATCCGGCCAGGCCTTGAGGGCCTTGAGGCAGGCGTCCTGATAGGCCTCTTCGGCCAGGTCTAGGTCCCGGAAATAGCGCAGCAGGGCCCCGACCGCCCGGGGACGGGCGGCGACGAGGGCGGCGTTGATCCAGGACGGGTCGGCCATCAGGTGCCGATCGCGAGGTCATCCTGCTGCGGCAGGGATTTCCAGTCGTGGAACAGGCGAAGCGGACGGATCTCGAAGGCGCCCGGCGAGCCGGACGCGGCGGCGAGGTCCCTCGCGATGGCGAGCGCGCCGTCGAGGTCGTCGGCGTCGACGACGTAGAAGCCCAGGAGCTGTTCCTTGGTCTCGGCGAAGGGGCCGTCGAGGATCATGGCGTCCTTGCCCTTGCGGATCGTCGTGGCGGCGGTGGTGGGCAGCAGGCGCGCGACCGGCCCGATGCGGCCCTGTTCGGCCAGCGGCGCCTGAACGGCCATGAGGCGCTCCATGACCGCGTCGTCCTCGTCCTTGGACCAGGCGTTGACCACGTCCTCGCGGTCGTAACAGAGGATGGCGTAGAGCACGGGCGTCTCCTTCGATGCGGGTACGACGCGCCAGCATGGCGGGGTCCGACAGAAGGTCCAAGAAAAAGGTCGGGCTCGCGGGCCGGTCGGCCGGGGGGACGGGCCTGACGGTTCATGACCGACGGCTTGCGTCGCGCGCGCGCATTTCCCAATGTCCGGCAACCGACAGTTGGGGAGACGGGGGATGACGCCGGAGCTGCTGTTTCGCCTGATCAGGCCGAAGAACTGGACCATGTCCGCCATGGTCGGCGGCAGTGCGGCCGTGGCGGGGGACCTGATCGGCTTCTTCTCGAACCTGGCCTCGCCGTTCTGGCTGGTCGGGGTGTTCGGCCTGGCGCTGGCCGTGTTCGCCGGGCTGTGCGTCGCCAAGGCCCTGAAAGCTCAGGGCAGCCCTGAGACCGAGGTCCAGGCCGTCGTGGACTGTCCCCAGTGCGACGGAATGCGCTTCAGCCTGTTCGGCACCGGCGTGTTTCTGATCCTGAGCCTGCTGGGACAGGGCGAGACGGTGAGCGAGCGGATCGCGCGGCAACTGAACGTCATCGAGGTGAACACCACCGAAACCCGCGACGACGTGGCGGTCATGCGCGAGGCGATGTCGAGCGCGATCCCTGTCGAGAATCCGGATTCGGCGGAGGCCTATTACGCCAACGCCTTCATCTACCTGTTCCATCGCCAGGACGCCGCGGCGGCGCGAGAGGCGCTGACGGCGCTTTATGAGCGGTTCAATCCGAAGAAGCTGGATGCGGCGGACCTCTATTATCAGGTCGCCCAGCAGACGGTGTCACCGCAGCAGGCCGAGGCCGAGATGCTGGCGCTGGGCGAGCGGCTGAGGGATCCGAGCTTCGCCATCATCCTGGCGCGCTATCAGATGGACCTGCCGCGCGCCGAAGCGCTGAGGGAGCAGGCGCTGGCGATCGATCCCGAGCATCCGTACGCGATCTGGGACCCGTCACGCGCCGCGATGGGCGAAGGCAGCAACCTGGCCGATCCCGCGGGCTCGGCGGCCTATGCGTCTGAACGCGTCCGCCGCATCGACGCCTTCCTGGAACGGGCCCAGACCCGCCCGACCAGCGACTTCTACTTCAACCCGCAGGGGCAGGTGAACGGCATCCAGCAGGCGCAGACGATGCGCGCGATCCTGGCCCAGAGCGCCGAGGCCAGCGCGACCCTGGCGGCCCAGCGACAGCGGATGGGCTACTGATCCGCCCCTAACCCCCGCGCCCGAACAGCCCGCCCAGCGCCTCGACGGCGTTACCGAGGTTGTTGAGGTCCGGACCGGAGGTGCGGTTGGTGCGCACGGTCTCGTCGATCTCGCGGCGCGCCTCGGGCGACAGACTGTCGTAGCGCTGGGGGTCGCCGGGCGAGGTGGCGGCGATGGTGCAGTCCTGGCTGAGCCTTTCCTCTGCGTAGTTCATGCAGCGGCGCAGATAGGCGACGCCCTCGTTCTCGCGGCCGTCGAGGAAGGAGATGGCGATCAGCGAGGGCAGGAAAGCCTTCTCGCCCAGGTCGCCGCCGCCGTAGCGGGCCGCACCCTCACCAATGATCTGGCGGGCCCGGTCGCGGCGGCCCGCCCGGATCAGCATGTTCACATGGGCGACGTAGCCTTCGAGGCTGTCCTCCGGCGACATATGGGCCTGGGAATAGAGCCGGTCTGCCTCGTCGATATTGCCCGCGTCGGCGTGGAGCGCGGCAGCGGTGTTGGAGACGGCGGGCGTGTGGCCGAACCGGGTGGCCTGGGCCCGGGCGATCTCGTTGAGGGCGCCGGGAATGTCGCCTTCGAGACGGCGTTCCTGGGCCCCCTGCATGGCCCCGACGGCCTCAAGCGCCTCCTGGTATTCGCTCTCGGCGCGGATCGACTGAAGGGCGGCATCCTGGGTGTCCATGAAGCCGGAGCGGTCCGGATAGGCCTCGTCGGCGTAGTTGGACAGGCCCTCTGACCGGGCGTCCGGCGGTCTGTGGCGCTGGCCGAAATAGCCGGAGGCCAGCTCGAAGCCCTGGCGGGCGCCGCGTCGGGCCAGGCTGCCGAGCAGTCCGCGCACGACACCTTCGCCGCCGCCGTTCAGCGCCTGGGTCAGGTTCCCTTCGGTCATGGCTTCGGAGGCGGTGTCGTTGAGCGTGCTCTCCATGGCCTGGGCGGAGGCGCGTCGCAGGTCGAAGTCGGCCTCCATGCGGCCGAAGGCGGCGTCGGCGCCGTCCAGGCCGTTGAAGCCGGCGCCTTCGGAGAGGTCGAAGGCGAGGGCGTCGGCCTCGTCCTCCTGGCCGCGGGCCCAGGCGGGCTCGGCGAAGACATTGACCATGATGTTCAGATAGTCGGCGGCCGCGGCGGCGCGGGACTGGTCCCGGCTGACGGCGCCGGAATCGGCCGAATAGGTGCTGATCGTGCCGCCCGAGGCGCTGGCGCGCATCTGGTAGAGGCTGGCGGCCATGGAATAGGCCTGGGCGAGGCGCTGGCCGGTCTGGCGGTGCTGCCGAAAGCCCTGATCGTCCGCGAAATGGCCGAGGCGGACGTGGGACAGTTCGTGGGCGAGGATGTAGGCCAGTTCGTCGTCGGTCTCGACCTGGGCCAGGAGACCCAGCGGGACCATGATCGAGCCGTCCGGAAGAGCCATGGGGGCATAGAAGCCGGACGCGAGAATGTGGACCTCTACGGGGCGGCGCGGATCGTGCGGCCACACGCCGTCCATGCGGGCGAGGAGGGCGGCGATGTGGGCCTCGGTCTGGGGCAGGGGCAGGCGCAGACCGTGGTGTGAGCCCTGGTTGCCGGCCTCGGAGGCGAAGCCGAGGGCGGCGCCCGAGCCAAGACGCTGGCTGATCTCGGCGGGGTCGACCTGCTGCAGGAGCGGACCGCGCTCGCCATCGACCGCATAGCCGCGTCCGGGCAGGAAGCGGCCGAGCTGGGCCGAGGCGGGGCCGGCGGCGGCGATCGCGCCGACGGCGACCGAGGCCAGGGCGAGCGTGCGCAGCAGGCGCATCACGAACCTCCGAGCCGGCAGTCGGTGGAGGAGCCTCCCCCGGCATAGGTGCCGGTCGAGATCTGTCCCTCGGCCCGGGCGGAGCCGCTGGTGGGCGCGCAGCGCGCCGTGCCGGCGGCGTTGAGTTCGAACTCCACGTCGATGCCGCGAATGTAGACGACCGAGCCGTCAATCAGGATGCCGAGACCGCCGCCGGGGCGGATGTCGACGATGGTGGCGTTGTCGGGCAGATCGCCCCGGTCGACGCGCTCGAGCGCGCGGCCGTCGGCGTCGAACAGGCGAATCTGCGGACGGTTGTAGGCGGTGATCCGGCCGAAGTTGCCGGTCGCGGTCTGGGCGGTGGCCTGGATCGGCAGGCCCATCGCCAGGATGGCGAACGCCAGGAGCAGCAGTCTAGGAGCGCGCATGGACGGGTTTCCTTCTGGAACGGGGAGCGCGAGCTTTGCGGCCGCTGTCTGCGCCGGCTGATCGGCGCCGACGGGGCGGAGCCGGGGCAGGCTCGGGGGGATCGGGCTCGGTGGGCGCGGCGGGCGCGGCGCGCTTGGACAGGGAGCGGTCCTGGAACTCCAGCCGGCGGGTCCAGCCGTCGATCCAGCCGAGCGGGCCGCCGACGTCGGTGATCAGCGTCAGGCGGCCGGCCATGGCCAGGACCCCGACCGCAAGCGCGGCCACGCCCATCCAGTTGATCACGGCCCGGTTCCACCAGCTGGAGCCCAGCAAGGCGACGAGGAAGGTCAGACCCGCGACCAGGACGATGAGCGCGAGATAGTAGGCGACGAGCGCCCAGATGGGCCGTCGCTCCTTCCATTCCGGGCGGATGTCTTCCATCACGCTGTTGCGGGCCATGACCGCCAGGATCACGGCCAGCAGCAGGACGAAGGTCAGGATCGAGACGAAGATGTCGTCGACCGACAGCCAGGCGGAGTCCACGCGGCGGTAGTCGGCCCCCATCTCCAGCAGGTTGTCGAGCGCCATGGCATGATAGTGGACGCCCGGAAGCTGGCCGTGGACGGGCGTGGGCGCCCAGTCCGAATTGCGCATGTGGCTGCCGATCAGGATCAGCTTGTCGGCGAGGATGAAGTCGTAGTCGGCCTCGTCGAGCCCGAAGCCGGCCACCAGCCGGTCGTAGCCGATATGAAAGGCGTAGGCGCAGGCGGCTTCCTGGGGCAGCTGGCCGAACATGCGCTGGACGGTGCGGGTGACCAGGCCGACCCGGTCGCGGCAGGACGGCAAGGCGCCGGACGAGACCTGGGCGGTGATCCGGGCCTGGCCCTCCGGGAGGCGGTCGCCCCAGAGGACGGCGGCGGGCACACCCCATCCGCGCTGGACGGCCTCAAGGGGAAGCGGCCGTGTCGGCGCGGATGCGCCGAGCGCGGCGCGCGCAGCCGCCGCGGCTTCGGCGAAGCCCGGCTCCCCGGCGCAGGCGGCGGCGTCGTCCGCGCGCAGGATCGCATGCAGGCAATGGGCGGCGTAGAGCGCGGCGGCCGGAGACAGGTCGAAGCGGCGGACCCCGTCGAGCGTCTGGCCCTCGTAGGTGTTCAGCAGGGGATAGGCCCGGGCGCCGACAAGGACCGGGCTGAGTATCGCGACGGCGTCGAGGCGTCGCTGGGCGTCGGTGAGCGGCAGGGTCTCGTCCGCGCCGGGCTTGGCCAGGATCACAGGCGTGCCCTCGGCCTGGATGATGCAGGCGATGCGCACCAGCGGGTCCGTCGAACAGGCCGGGATGCCGGACCAGGCGTCGGCCTGTGTGATGTCGGAGACCGAGGCGACCAGGCTGTCGAAGGCCGAGCGGTCCTCGTCCGTGTGAATCGATCCCCCCGTGATGATCAGGTCGGCGAAGACCGCTTCGGGCGGGGTCGAGGCGGTGTAGACCATGTCCTCGAGCATGATCCCCAGGCTGTCGAGACCGGGCGGCCAGCCCTGCCAGCCTTGTCCACGCAGGGCTTCGATGCCGGGCTCGTCGATGGAGATGACGCGGACGCGGTCCTGACCGATGCGATCGGCGCCGTAGTCGCCGGCCTGCAGGCTCTGAAAAACATCGTCGGAGGCGGCGTCGGTCGCGTCCTCGAAGCCGAACAGGTTCAGCTTCGCGCCCGCCAGCGCGGACAGCGTCAGGACCAGGCTGATGACAGCCGCCTTGGCGATCTGAGTGATCGAGAACACGCCTTCCCTCCCCAGGGAGACGCAATTTCTCGTTAGGCGAACGCCGGTGTCAAGCTAAGCAGGAGAAACGGCGCCTTCCGTCAGGCTGCCATGCGGTTCCAGACGGCCTTGTCGGCCGCGACCGGATTGAGGCGGCCCTTCGCATGCTTGGCCTGAAGGGCCTTTAGCACGGTGTCCGGCAGGACAGCGAAGCGCGGCTCGACCAGATCGGGCAGGCACGCGGCCTCGGGCGCAGCGAACAGGGCGGCGTTGACGCCCGACTGACGGCTGGCGATCAGCCAGGCCAGACGGCGGGCCCGCTCCGGATCCTCGCGATGAAGCAGAGGATTCTCGGAAAACAGCTCGCAGCCCAGTTCGACGACGTAGTCGAAGCCCAGCCGCTCGAAGCGGCGCGCGTCGGCGGGATCGACAGCGAGGTCTTCCTCGAGATCGAATACCGCGTCGTTCAGCAGGAAAAGCATTCTGCGACACCCATCACGTCAGGCTCATTTCGGCCCGTTAGACGTGAAGGTAAGCGAGGGGGTTTGAAGTTCGGTGAGCGAACGCGGTTAAGCATTCCTGACCGTGAGCGGCCTAGTCGGCGACATCTTCCACCAGGAAGTGCCGCCCCTCGCGGTCCTCGATTTCGACGACCCAGATGTCGGGATCGTAGCCGGCCTGGCGGGCCGCGTAGGCGTCGAGTTCGGACTCCATGGCCTCGGGGTGCGGCTCGATCCAGAGGCGCTCGCCGTCGAGGGTGACGGATTCCGTATAGAGGCGCGCGGTCCTGTTGAGGGTGTCGTAGGTCTTGACCAGGACCGCGCCCGCGCGCGCGTCGCCCTTGCGCGCGACGACGGCTGAGGCGCCCGCCAGCTGGGCGCGGCGGATCAGGGCGGAGACCCAGACGTCGGTGGAAATCAGCAAAGCCTTAACCGTAACCGGAAACCGAACCGAAGGGCCGGCGCCCCTATCGTGAGGCCATGGTTGGTGGAATCCAAGAGCCGCGCCGCCTCGGCGCCGTGATCCTGCTGAGCGCCGCGATGGCGGCGACGCCGGCTGTCGCCGGCCCGGCGGAGGTCTACTTCGAACGCAGCCTGATCCGGGCGGCGGATGCGCGGTGTGGCCTGTTCGATCGGGCGACGGGCATGGCCCTGGCCTCGGGCGCGGCGCAGGCGCGGGGTGCGGCCCTGCGGGGCGGCGTCGGTGAGGCGCACCTGTCCGATGTTCTGCACCGGGCGCGCGGACGCGCAGCCGGCCTCGCCTGCGACGACGCCGAGCTCGAGACGGTGGCGGAGCGCGTGCGTCACGCCTTCGAGGGCTGGGCGCGGACGGCGCGGATGACCTTTCCGGGCGAGCGGTCCGAATGGAGCGTCGACCGCGCGGCCTATGACAGCCAGTCGTGGCGCACGCGTCAGGACGGGGACGGCGTGACCTTCGGTTTCGCCGGCGCCGGGACCGGGCATACGCTGGCGCTGGCCGTCGAAGACGAGGCGGTGGTGTCGGCGCGGGTGATCGTGCGCGATCCGTCGCGGGCCGGCACGGCCTGGATCGCGCGTCCGGGCATGGCCGAGACCCCGCCGGTGAGCGCCAGCCGCGTTTTCATGTCCGGCCGGGGCCGCGCGGCTCCGGAGACCCTGTCGCCCGAAGGCGGACGTCTGTTCCGGTTCTCGACCGCCACGGCGGATGCGATCGCGGCGCTGGATCCGCGCGAGCGGTTTGCGGTGGAGCTGGTGCAGGCCGATGGCGAGACGCGGGTCGTGACCCTGGGCGCCGGCGATTTCGCGGCGGCGCGCGCCTTCCTGGCGATGGGCACGTTGTAGGCCCAGGCCTCAGATCAGATTGAAGATCAGGCGGCGACGGCGGCGTCGCGGCGCATGCGCCAGAAGCGCAGGGTGCGCTGGGCGGCTTCCTTGGTGAGGTCGCCGTACATCCGGCCGTAGGACTGGGCCTTGCCCATGGCGTCGCCGTCCTTGTTCAGCAGCACCACGGCGTAGGTCAGGAACAGGGCGCGATCCATGTCGGCGGCCTTGCAGACCACGGCGAGGGCGTCGAGCTCGGCGCGGTCGACAATGCGGCGGGCCATCTCGAAGTCGATGTCCGACAGCTCCGACAGGGCGATCAGGAATTCGGTGCGGCCGCCCGAACGAAGGAAGCGGGCGAGCATCTCGGGCGTCAGGGCCCCGGCGGCGCGCAGTTCGCGTACATAGGCCTGGGCGGTGATGAAATCGTCCGGCAGGGAGCCGTCGGCCGTCTTGAGCCGCACGCGGGTCGTCGAGAGGGCGGCCTCGAGCCGCTCGGGCGACAGGTGAGCGTTCGCCTCGAGGATTTTCGCGCGCAGGCGGGCCTCGACCACGAAATAGAGGTCGTTGAGCAGGTCGGCCGGCAGGGCGGCTCGATTGACCAGCGCCTCCTGGAGTTCGCGGTTGTGCTCGGCGCGATCGACCACCGCCTCGTGGGCGCTACGCGACAGGCGGGCGCCGTCGTTGCGGATCAGGACGCCGACGGTCTGGTCGTCACCGCGCTCGACGATGACGTCAGAGACGGCCTCGGAGACCGTGTCACGCTCGGAAACGGCGCGCAGGTGGCCCTGGCCCTGGGTGCGGACGACGTCCAGCAGGTCGGATTCCTCCAGCGAGCCGCAGGCGCGCAGGATCGGGCCGGCGACCTCCTCGACGTCCATCGCCAGGGTCCGGGCGAGGGTCCGCGGCGTGTTGGCGGCGGCCGAGAAGCGGACCGACAGCTGCTCGCGGACCGACTGCTCCATCTCGCTGGTGAGCTGGGCGAGGACCGTGCCGTAGAGATCGCTTTCGGAGGCACTCGGCGGCTGGGCGCCGAAGAAGTGGTCGGTCAGCTCGCGCAGCAGTTCGCGGCGCTTGTCGCTGGACGGCTCGCGGGCGAGGTCGATCAGATCCTGCAGGCGCTCTGTGGTCACGGGGTGCGGCCCAGCATGTCCATGAGTTGGTCCGGCGGCAGGTTGCGCAGGATCTCGAAGGCTTCCTCAGCGCGCTGGGTGCGGTCCTGCTCGGCCAGGGTCACGCCCTGGGGGCTCTGGAGGGCGACAAGGGTGTCGTCGGCGGCCAGCACCTGGGCCTGGTCGATCGGATCAGGGGTGCGGCCGGCGCGACGGTGGACCGAGTAGTAGCGCGGGCTATCGTCGATGGTCTGGGGCGCGGACAGGGCCTCGACGCGGGCCTGGACGGGTGAGACGGGCTCCGGCGCGGGCGGCTGCTGGGGACGCGGCTGTGGCGGGGTCTCGGGCTGGACCTGGACTTGAGGACGCGGACGGGGCGGCGTCGGGCGCTCGGGACGGCTGGGCGCGGACTGGACGGGCGGACGGCCCGGCCAGACCAGATAGCGCAGACCATCCTGGCGGGCGCTGTCCTGCGCAGCGGCGGGGCTCGCCGCGACGAGGGCGAGAGCGCTGACAGCAAGAATGAGGGAGCGCGCCATGGCGGGGTCCTGGGATTGAACCGCGAGAGTAGGGGGCAGGCGCTTGCCCGCGAGTTAACGCGGCGGCTCGAAACCCTTGCGTGAGAAGGCGCGCAGCCTTGCAATCAGGGCGTGAAGAAGGAGGCCCAGCACGGCCAGGACGAACAGGGCCGCGAACATCTCTGCGGTGCGCAGGCGGTTGCCGGCCTCGAGGATTCGCCAGGCGAGGCCTTGGGACTGGCCCGAGCCGGCGACGAACTCGGCCACCACCGCGCCTATGACGGACTGGCCGGCGGCGACCGACAGGCCTTCCAGCATGAAGGGGACGGCCGAGGGCAGGCGCAGGCGGACGAGGCGGTCGAGGGGTTTCGCGCCATAGAGGTCGAACAGGCGTTCAAGGTCAGGGTCGGCCGAGGTCAGGCCGGTAAGGGCGCCCGAGAAAAGCGGGAAGAAGGCGACGACCGCGGCGAGCGCCATGACCGCGCGCTCGGAGTTGTCGAGCCCGGCCCAGATGACGACGAGCGGCGCGATGGCGACGATGGGGGTGACCTGGACCGCCACCGCGAAGGGCCGGAAGGCCGAGGCGGCCCAGCGGCTGGAGGCCGCGAGCATGGCGAGCGGCGTCGAGACCGCGGCCGCGAGCACGAGGCCGCCCAGCGCCATCAGCAGGGTGTGGCCCGCGGACGAGAGCAGCAGCGGCCAGCGGTCGATCAGGGCCGTGCCGATGGCCGAGGGGGTCGGCAGGAAATAGGGCGGGATGGCCAGCAGGAGACAGGCGGCTTCCCAGATCGCCAGGAGGATCACCGCGAGGATGACGGGAGCGAGACGGCTCATGCGGCGGCCTCGGCGCCGATGGCCGCCATGACCTGTTCGACGCAGTCGCGGAAGGCGGCGGTGGCGCGGAAACCGGGTGTGCGCGGCAGGTCCGGGGGCGTCTCGATCTCGGCGGCGAGGCGGCCGGGGGCGCCGGTCATGACGAGGACGCGGTGGGCCAGATAGACGGCCTCCTCCACGTCGTGGGTGACGAACAGAACGCCGGGGCGGCTCTCGGACCAGAGCGACAGGACGTCGTCAATCAGGCCGCGCCGGGTGAGGGCGTCCAGCGCCGCAAAGGGCTCGTCGAGCAGAAGCAGGTGTGGGCGGGTGACGAGGGCGCGGGAGAGCGCGACGCGCATCGCCATGCCGCCGGACAGCTGGCGGGGTCTGAGCGCGCTGGCGTGGGCAAGGCCGACGCGGGCGAGTTCGGCCTCGGCGGCGGTATTGGCCTCATCGTCCGGGCGGCCGGCGAGGCGAAGCGGCAGCGCGACGTTGGCGCGGGCGGAGAGCCAAGGGGCCAGGGTCGGCGCCTGGAAGACCATGCCGGTCTCGCCGGGGCCGACTGCGCGGTCGACGGAGCCGGTGGTTGGCGGCTGGAGACCTGCGAGAAGGCGCAGGACCGTCGACTTGCCGCAGCCGGACGGTCCGACGAGCGCGGTGATGCGGCCGTCCTCGACCGACAGGCTGACCGGGCCGAGCGCAGCGGCCGGGCCATACGCGACAGTGGCGTCGGTCAGCGCGGCGAGCGCCACGCCCTAGCTCCGGACGAAGTCGAGGGTGAAGGCCGATCTCCAGTCGACGTCTTCGGCATAGACCCCGGCCTGGGAGGTGACCTCGAAGAATTCCTGCCAGCGGGCGACGGTCATGTCCCCGATGCGCCCCCCCGGCGAGACGACGATCTCGTTGGCGATCAGCTGCTCGCGGGCCCAGGTCAGGAGATCCTGGCTCATCTCGGGATTGGCGCGACGGATGAGGGTGTTGGCGGGGCCCGGATCGTCGTTGAGGTAGGACTGCCAGCCCTCGATCGAAGCTTCGATGAAGGCCGCGACGACCGCGCGGTTGTCTCGCATCAGGGCGTCGGGGGCGAGCAGCATGTTGGCGTAGGAGGGGTAGCCTTCGTCGGCAAGCAGGAAGACGCGCGGCTGGAAACCGGCCTCCTGTTCAATCGTGTAGGGCTCGGAGGTGAGATAGCCCTGCTGGACGGCCGTGGGGTCCGCCAGGAATGGGGCCGGATTGAAGGTGTAGGGGCGGACCTGGCTGTCGGTGAAGCCGTAGCGCGCCTTGAGCCAGACCCAGAATGCGGTGATCGAGGCGTCGGCCAGCAGGAAGGGCCGGCCCGCCAGATCGGCTATCGAGGTCAGGGCCTCGTCCGGGTGGGCGATGAGGACCTGCGGGTCCTTCTGGAAGAAGGCGGCCACGACCGAGACCGGAGCGCCCTCGGCCGTCAGGTTCATCGGGATGAAGCTGTTGGAGCCCATGCCGAGCTCGACCTGCCCGGAGGCCAGAAGCTGGGGCACGTTCACAGACGGGCCCCCCTGGACGATCTCCACGTTCAGGTCGCGGCGCGAATAGAAGCCGTTGGCGACAGCCTGGTAGAAGCCGCCGTGTTCGGCCTGGGCGCGCCAGTCGGTGGCGAAGCGGATGCGGGTGCGGCCGTAGCTGTCGGTCGTCTCGCGGCGTGGCTGGCAGGCCGTGAGCGCGCCGAGGCCGCCGAGGGCCGTGAGACCCGCGGCGCCGGCGACACCGGCGATGAGAGACCTGCGGTCCATGGAGAATCCCCGCGACGTTTCCGAAGCGTAGCGGCGGGGTGCGGCGAAGGGAAGGCGGGTCGAGGGACCAGGGATCACGGACTGCGGATCGGCGCGCACGTGCGCGAGCGGCTCGGAAGCCGCAGCGCGGACTCAAGGATTATCGGAAAAGCAGGGCCCAGAAACGGATCGAGGGGCGATGCGCCAGGGCGAACCCTGGGTGCATCGGCCCCTCACCAAGTCCGGGTTGGACGTTGGTCCGTTACGTTTCGGGCTTCGGCTTCCAGTCGGCGGGCGAACCCGGCGTCTTTCCGCTGTCCCTCTCCGTCCTGGACTTCCACCTTGGCGAGTCGCCCCGCCGGGCCCTGAAGTCCGTCCCTTCCGCGGATCGCTCCGCTTCGGGGGCCCGATCCGGTCGCTCCTGGGTTCCCCCTGAAGTCCGTTATCGGAGGCCGTTTTCGCCGCTTGAAGCCCGGGTCTCCCCGGAGTTCCGCGCCGCGATGTCCGTCGGCGAAATCAAGGTCACACCGAACCGATTTTCTGGCAAGCGCGGAGTGTGTCGGGGCTGTGACAACTCAGCCCGAGCCCTGTGGAAAACCGTCACAAAGCCGGTGGACGGTTTCAAAAAACCGTTGCAATGCAGAAGGGTTAATCTGTCCCCAGATTTGCCGTGCGCGGGCGGAAAAATCATCGCCGGAAGGCAGCAAGGCGGCGGCCTTCTAGCTGAAATCCGTTGAAAGGCAAGGGGTGGAGCGTCAGGCCGACAGGGCGGCCTTCATCTCCTCGAGCCGCAGCCAGTCCATCTCGGCGGCCTCAAGGCGCGCGCGAGCGGCATCGAGCTCGTGTGACAGTTTGTCGAAGCGCTTGCGGTCAACGCTGTAGAGGGCCGGGTCGGCCAGGGCGGTTTCCAGCGTCTCGATCTGGGCGGGCAGGGACTCCATCTCGCGCTCTGCTTCCTCGAGGCGGCGGGCGTCCTTGTAGGAGAGCTTGGCGGAGGTTTTCGGGGCCGTCGCGGGGCGGGGGGCCTCGACGGCTGCGCGGGCGGCGGGGGCCGCCGGTGCGGGCGGCGTGAGGAAGCCCGGGTTCTGGTGGACGAAGTCGGACCAGCCGCCGGGGGTCTCGACGGCGTCGCCGCGGCCGTTCAGGGCGATGGTGGAGGTGGCGAGGCGGTCGATGAAGTCGCGGTCGTGGCTGACCAGGATGAGGGTGCCGTCGTACTCTTCGAGCAGGTCCTCGAGCAGGTCCAGCGTCTCCATGTCGAGGTCGTTGATGGGCTCGTCCAGCACCAGCAGGTTGGCGGGCCGGGCCAGGGCGCGGGCGAGCAGCAGGCGGTTGCGCTCGCCGCCCGAGAGGGTGGAGACGGGCTGGCGCAGCTGGCTTTCCTTGAAGAGGAAGTCCTTGGCGTAGGCGGCGACGTGCTTGGAATGGCCACGCACGAGGATGGAGTCGCCGCCGCCGGGGGTGAGGGCGTCCCACAGGGTCATGTCGCTGCGGAGCTCGTCGCGCGACTGGTCGAGATAGACGGGGGCGAGGTTGGCGCCGAGGCGGATGGAGCCGGTGTCGGCCTCCAGCTCGCCGAGGATGAGGCGCACGAGGGTGGTCTTGCCCGCGCCGTTGGGGCCGACGATGGCGAGGCGGTCGCCGCGCATGACCTTGGTCGAGAAGGGCTTGAGCAGGACGCGCTCGCCGAAGGCCTTGGACACGCCCTTCAGCTCGGCGACGAGCTTGCCGGAGGTCTGGCCGGAATCGACGCCGAGCTGGATCTCGCGCGGGAGGTCGGCGACGCGGTTGGCGCGGTCGTGGCGGAGCGCCTCGAGGCGGCGGGCGCGGCCCTCGTTGCGGGTGCGCTGGGCGGTGATGGAGCGGTAGAAGGTGTAGGTCTCGCGCTCGATCTCCTTGGTCAGGCGGCGCAGGGATTCGGCCTCTTCCTCGGTGACCTTGGCCGCCCATTCGTCGAAGGCCTTGAAGCCCTTGTCGAGGGTGCGGACCCGGCGGTTCTCCAGCCAGAAGCAGCGCTTCGTCGTGCGCTCCAGGAAGGTGCGGTCGTGGCTGACCATCAGGACGGCGAAGCGGGCGGCCTTGAGCTCGTCTTCGAGGGTCTCGATGGCGAGGATGTCGAGGTGGTTGGTCGGCTCGTCGAGGAGCAGCAGGTCGGGCTGTTCGGCGAAGGCGCGGGCGAGGTCGGCGCGACGGGTCTCGCCGCCGGAGAGGCGCTCGACGGACTTTTCGGG
>CAMLNT010000042.1 GCA_946481425.1 uncultured Brevundimonas sp. | reverse complement strand
GGCTTGTTGCTGGCCGCGCCCAGTTCCTCAAGAAGCGGAATGAAGCGACGATCCTTCTCGACCGCGATGACCTCTGAAGCCTCTGTCTCGAGCAAGGCCCGCGTGAGCCCGCCCGGCCCCGGTCCCACCTCGATGACGACGTCGCCGTCGAACGGTCCCGCCAGCCGGGCGATCTTGCGGGTGACATTCAGGTCCAGCAGGAAGTGCTGGCCGAAACGCTTGTCGGCGAACAGGCCATGGGCTTCCAGGACCTCGCGAAGGGGCGGCATTTCGCTCATGGTTGAGCGCGCCGCGCAGCCATCTCGGCGGCGAGCTTGATGGCCGCTATGAGGCTGTCAGGGCGGGCGACGCCCTTGCCGGCGATGTCGTATCCGACGCCGTGATCGGGCGACGTCCTCACGACCGGAAGGCCAAGCGTGGCATTCACCCCGCCCCAGAAGTCCAGCGTCTTGACCGGGATCAGCCCCTGATCGTGATACAGACAGATCGCGGCGTCGTAGGTCAGGCGCGCCTCGTCGTGGAACATGCTGTCCGCAGGCTGAGGGTCGGTGATCGCAATCCCTTCGGCACGCAGGCGCTCGACGGCGGGCAACAAGACTTCACGCTCTTCAAGGCCGATCGCACCGCCTTCGCCCGCATGCGGGTTCAGTCCCGCCAAGGCCAGTCTTGGTCGCGCGATGCCAAAATCGCGAACCAGAGCCTCATGGACGACTCGCGCCGTCAGAATCACTCGATCCGTCGTCACCAGTTCCGGCACTTCGTCGAGCGGAACGTGGATCGTGACCAGGCAGGCTCGCAGATCCCTGGCCGTCAGCATCATCACGGGACCACGGGCACCATCGAAGGCGACGCCCGCTGTCAGTTCGGCGATGAACTCGGTGTGTCCGGGGAAACGAAAGCCGGCCTGATAGAGGGGAGCCTTGGCGATGGGGCAGGTGACCACGCCGGATGTCTCACCAGACACCGTCAGCGCCACTACCTCTTCTATCCATCCGGTAATGGTCCCGGCGAGTGCCGGTTGCGGTTGGCCGGCATGAGGCGGTTCGGCGCACTGTCGATGGAGGACGGGCACACTTTCGGCGAAAACATCCCTCGCCTCGGACGCCGATGTGAGGCGCGTCACAGCCACGCCTTCGGCCTCGATGAGGTCGGCGTCGCCGACAACGGCGAATGCCAGTGATGGATCAGCCCGCAGGGCCGTCCAGGCCTTCGCCACGATTTCTGGGCCCACGCCGCCCGGATCGCCCAGGCTGAGGGCGAGGGGGCGCGCGGTCACGGCTCAGCTCTCGCTTTGGCGCTGCTCGATGGTGGCGGCGTTGCGCAGGTCGCGGATGTAGCGACGCGCCAGCATGTTCAACTGCTGGCTGGTCAGTTCGCGCTGAATGTCCTCGCGCGCCGGAATCTGATCGCTGGCGGCGCGACGACCGCACATGGCCACAAGGTGCAGCCCCTGTTCCGAGCGCAGCGGTTCGCTGATCGAGCCGACCGCCGCATCCCGAGCCACCGTCTGGAACGGTCCGGCTAGGTCCGCCACATTGGCTTCGCCCAGCTCCGATCCCACGACCCCCGGCGTCGCGTTCGCACGATCGACGATGTTGTCACACGTCAGGCCGCTAGCGCGCAGGGTGTTGAGGGTGGCGGTCGCGGCGGCGACTTCGGCTTCGGTGGCGCCAGGGGCGAGACGGATGCCCGCCTGACGCAGGCTCGCCATGGTCGACACCGAGCCCGTACGCTCATCGCGAACCAGGATGATGTAGACCCCGCCGTCGACCGGGATCGGGTTGGACAGTTGGCCCGGATTCATTTGGTTCAGGGCGGCCTGGACCGGCGCCGGCGACTCGCCTTCGATGACCCACCCCGCATCGCCACCGGCCTGAGCGGACGGGGCTGAGGAGAACTGACGGGCGACCCCGGTGAAGGGGGCGCCCTGGAGGATCTGCTGCACCAGCTGGCGAGCGCCGTTCATGGCGACTTCCATGCCGCCGACAGTGGCCGCGTCGATGTAGATTTCGCCAACAAGCCATTGAGGGCGCGACGCGGCGTCCTCGATGCGAGCGAGAACGGCATCGATCTGATCCGACCCAACCCGGGCCCGGTCGCGGTAGCGCCCGCCGACGAGCATGCCCCAGCCGATGTCGACGCGGACCTTTTCGCGGAACGACTCGCGGTCGATGCCAAACGCTTCCATCGCGGCCAGCATCTGGGCGCCGGTGCCGCCGCTCTGCGAGGCCATCTCGTTGATGTCCTCGTCGATCATGGCGTCGGTGATCTCGACCTCGAAACGCTCAAGCTCCTGCGACTGCAACTGCTGATCGATCAGCGCGCGCAGGGCCTGCTGCTGAATGGCCGGCAGGTTTTCTGCGGTCGGCTGGATTTGCGACGTGAAGATCAGGAACAGCATCCGCTGGCGGACGTCATAGCTCGTGATCAGGTCGTCATTGACCGTGACAGCGACGCCTTCACCCAAGACGATATCGGGAGCCGCGGCGGCAGCCGCGGCCGGCGGCTCTCCAGGCTGGCCGGCGACCTGGGCGAAAGAGGGCTGCGAAAGGGCCATGGCAAGGGCCAGGGCGCCTGCGGAGTACTTCCAACGCATGAGGGACCGGTTTCCTTTTCCGACGAGCGGGGTGGACTGATTGCGCGCCGTCGGGCGCCGAAAGGCGTTCATGGGCAGTCTATTACTCTGAACCGCCCAATGTGGCGAGGTTTAGGCGCACGAAAACACCTTCCGAAGAGCGCACGCCTCGCCCGGCGAGCAGGTCTTCGTTGCGCTGATAGACGACCTCGAACCGCAGGCATTCGTCTTCGTACAGAAGACCCACCTCGGCGCGCCGCCACAACTCGTCGTCGATGTCACGGGTGGCGTTGAATGAGACCCCCCAATCACCCACGACGAACACCTGACCGGAGGCCTGGGCGTACTGATAATTTCGGCTTCCCAGCGGCGAGGGGTCGGTCCGGTCGACGATGTAACGCAGCGCGACCCGATCGGCCTCGCGGAAGCGCATACCGAAGCCGACTTCGGCCTGACGGACGTCAAGGCTGTCGTCGAATCGCGCGCGCGACCAGCCGGATGCCCCGGCGAATGGCTGGAATGCGGCCGCGACGACCCAGTCGGACGCAGTTTCCGAAATCCCTGTAGGATCATATAGCTGGCCGACGGGGCCGCCGGTGACCTGACGCAGGTAGCCGGTTTCCTCCTCGGCTCGGAACATGCGGCCAACGAAGAGGCTCACACTCTGAGCGGCGCCCCATTCCGCCGCCACGCGAACGCCGAGGCTCGCGCGCGCACCACCCTCATAGAGATCATATCCGGGGAACTTGTTCTCCTGGAACAGGGTCGTCTCGTCGAGCTCGATGACCTGGCTGTCCTCATTGGGGATGCGCGGGTCGATGTCAGCGTCTGGCGAGATGGCGACCTGCGCCATGGGCTCCACGATCATCGCGCCGCCCTCGAAGCGTCGGATCAGCGGATAGCGGAGGTCCAGGCCGAGTGTGGCGTTGAACCGCGACACGGCATTGTTGTCGTCGATCGCTACAGGCAGGTCTTCAACCGTGTAGAAATCGCCACGTGTCGTCGCGAAGGGTTCGAGCCTGAGGCCGAAATCCGTGGTGATGACCCGGCGCCAGTCCATCTCGAACGAGGCGCGCGCGCTATCGACGCCCGGCAGGCCCGCAGTTGGACCGGTCGGCAAATACTCGGGCGAAATCACCGGGGAGCCGACGTAGTCTTCCCGGAAGAGCGCGACGGCAGAGCCTCGCAGGCGAAGCCGGCCGCCAAATACAGGGCCCTCGGGCTCCCATCGAGCTTCGATCAGAGGGCCGACGATCGGGAGGGTCTCGTCGTTCTCATAAATCAGGCCGCGTGCGTCGCCTGGCGCGAAGTTCACCTGATCTACGCCCAGGAGCCGCAGGGACTGGAAGCTCAGCAGGGCGGCCGAAAAATAGGACCGCGCCGTCTGGCGCTCGACGTGAACCTGACTGATCAGGCGGCGGTAATCGGTCTGATATAGCCCGCGCTGGTCGTAGACGTCCTCGATGTCGTATCGATCGAACAGGGACGGGTCGGACACGCGCTCGATCGAGAAACCCCACCGCCAGTCCTGGTTGATCGCGAAGGCGCCCTCGCCGAGGATGTAACCCCGCGATTCGGCTTCCCCATAGCGTTGGTTCTCGATCACCACGCCTGCGCCGGGATCGGTATCGACGTTTCCGAACAAGCTCTCGTGCGTGTATCCGGCCCGAATCTGCGCGGACCCCGAGTGAAAACGCCGGCGCCAGTCGAGATTGAGGAAGGGATTCACCGAGGCGTTGATCTGCGGGCTGATGATCACGTCCTGATGGGGAGAGATCACCCACAGATAGGGTTGTTCGTAGGAGAAGCCGCGGCCATCCGACGAGGTGATCGTCGGGATCAGGAAACCCGACTGGCGCTCGGCCGTGGGATCGGGGTGCCAGAACACAGGCGCGTAGAATACCGGCACGCCTGCAACGCGGATCACCGCGTTGCGGTAAAACACCACCGCGTTTTCCTGGTCCTGGACGACAGTGTCAGCCTGGATGGACCAGGTCGGCTCGCTGGCCTCGCCCTCACTGTTGCAGATGTCACAGGGCGTGAAGATCGCGTTGTTGAGCTCGTTGACGGTCTCCGAACGGCGCACGGCTGTGGCGGCTGCGATCTTGATGTTGTCGTCGAGCCGGGCGGCAAACCCGGTCGCAACGCCAGCCCGGAGCTCGTCATCGAGCTCGATCGTGTCGGCGTACTGGACCGTGCCATCAGGGTTGATCAGTTCGGCGTTTCCTGCGGCGGTGAGCAGGCCGGTCTCTGTCTGATAGTCGACCCGGTCGGCGCGGAGCAGACGGCCCTGGTAGCGGGCCTGGACTGCGCCGATGGCGGTGATCACTTCAGCCTGTCGATCACGGGTGATCGAATCGGCTTCGAGATAGAGGCCCTCGGAAGTCAGGCCGTCGGGGCCGGGCTCTTCCACCACCTGGCGTCCGGCAGGTGGCGCCGCGTCCTGTGCGACGGCCGGTGCGGCGCCCACCATGGCGGCCGCAGCCGCGACGCCTGCGAGCAGCCGCGTGCGAGAAGGCAGATTCCGTCGGAGAGCTTTGGCGGAGAAGCTGAACATCGAGTCCTACAGAGTGCTCCGCCCGGGTTAGCCGTCTTCGGTATAGCAGAGCAAGGTGAAGGCCGACAGAACCACGAGCACCGCTGGTATCCACGCCGCGGCAAAGGGCGGCAGCACCTCAGCCTCGCCAAGCGCTCTCATGAAGGCGTTGAGGAAATAGAAGAGGAATCCGAGGCCGATCGCCGAAACGACCATCAGCGGCATATCGCCCAGCCGCATCAGCCGCAGCGAGAAGGCGGCCGCCAGCACCGACATGGCCGCGAACATGAGCGGGGTGGCGAGCAACTCCTGAAGGCGCAGTCGATATTGCGTGGCGGAGAAGCCGGCGGCCTCGATCGTGCCGATGATGCCGGGAAGGCGCCAGAAAGGCACGCTGCGGGGCTGCTCGAGCCTGTTGAAGGCCTCGTCAGGCGAGAGATTGGAGCGGATCGACAGCGTGGCATAGCTGACGGCCTGTTCTCCGGCCGCAGCCTCACGGGCGTTGGTCAGTTCCCAGGCGCCCGGAACGAGCCGCGCGGTCTCGGCCTCGATCCGACGCTGAAACACGCGGCGATCGTCCTCACCTGCCGTGTAGATAAACATGGACACGTCGCGCAGCAGGGTGGTGTTCGGCTCTCTCTCCCGCGCCCGGATAACCACCTGGCTGCGCTCGTCGCCCTGTCGAACCCAGACGGCCGAGGGTTCGGCGGCGGCGCCGTTCCGGGTTTCCAGCAACGCCGAGGAGGCGCGCTCGTACTGTCCGTTCAGCCAGGAGGTGAACGGGTTCAGCGCGGCGACTGTCAGGACGCCCACGACGAAAGCCGCGCCGGCAGCCGGGAAGATGAACCGCCAGGCCGAAACGCCGGCGGCGCGCATGGCGATCAGCTCGCTGCGCCGGTTCAAGGAAATGAAGGCCGCGAGTGTGCCGAACAGGAACACGAACGGGAGCAGTTGTAGGATTACCGCCGGCGATTTCATCAGCATGAGGCCGATGAGCCCGGCTGCCGACATATCGACGCGCCCGCCGATATCGCGGGAAATCTCGACGAAATCGATCAGCATGACGACGGCGGCGATGACTGCCAGGGCTCCGGCGACGGCACGCAAGGTGCGCGTGAGCACGTAGCGCTCGAGACTGGTCAGGCGCCCTTGCCAGTTGTTCAGGACGCCAGGGAGGCGAGACCTAATCCGCCTCATGCGATCGCCCCCCGACCGAAGGCTGTGCGGCCGGCGCCGATTTCGACGAAGCGCTTGATCCGCTGCCGGAAGAGGGGCCTCAGCGCGAACCAGGCCAGCGCGATCGGAAGCAGATATTGCAGGACGTTGAGCCACCCGTTCGAGCCGCAGGCGGACAAGACAGCAAAGCCCAGTAGACGGACCGTGATGGCCACGGCCGAGGCAATGGCGATCCGCCGTCCGTACCCGGTCCGGCTGAAGCTTCCGCCGATCACCGCAGCCAGGGCGACCGCCATGAAGGCGAAAACGTAAAGGGGGGAGGCGAGGCGAGCGTGGGCTTCCGCGAGAAGCTTCAATCGGTTGCCCATCTCCCATTCATTCGCCGGGTTCGGGAAGAACAACTCCGACAGCCACCGATCGGATTCCTTGAAGTGCAGCGCGTCGGCCTGGACGGCGTAGTCGCCAAGCTCGACGACATAGTCGTCGAACGACAGATAGTTCAGAACGCCCGCACCCGAGAACTCCGATGATGAGCCTTCAGACAAGATCATCACGGGACGGCCTTCGAGGGTCGTGATTCGTCCTTCCGCGGCGTCGTAGAGCGTAGCGCCATCGCTTTTCTCGACGTGGATGAAGAGGTTGCGCATGAGCCCGTTCTGATCGACGCGCTGCGCGTAGATCGTGAGGCCGGGTGCGCCTTCGACGAACTCACCCTCGCGCACGAGGATGGCCGCCAAATCCGCGCGCACGCCGTGTAATTCCTCGCGCATCGCGCGCATGGCGGCGGGCTGGACGAACAAGTTCGAGGCCAGTGCGAGAAGCGCAACCAGAGCGGCCAGGCGCATCGCCGGGTCGATCACGCCCCAGCGGCTCATGCCGCCAGCAAAGCAGACGACGATCTCGTGTTCTGAATGCAGGCGATTCAGCGCGAGCAGCGCTCCGACCAGGACGCCGATCGGCAGGACCAGGGTGACGACCTGCGGCATGGCCAGGAAGGTCACCTTTGTCAGGGTCCAGGCATCCTGGCCCCGCTCGACGATCAGATCGAGCTGTCCAAGGCTCTGGCCCAAGACAGCAATCAGTGTGAGCGCCCCGATCGCGACGGCGACGGGGGCTGCGAGCTGACGGAAAAGATAGCGATCGATGATCTTCATGCGGGGCGTTGCGGGGGACGCCCGCGCGAGGCATTTATCACGCCATCAAGCGAACGCCACGCCCCATGGCGTGAAGGACATCACTTTGGCGGGCGAACGCCAGCCAGGAGCAGTTTCATGAATATCGAATTCGTCGCCAAGTCGGGCGACGCCGACGCGGTCGCCCTATTTGTCTATGAAGAGTCTCGCCTTTCACCGGCCGCGCGCGATGCGGACGCGGCGAGCGGCGGGGCGATCGCCCGCGCCTCGGCCCAAGGGCGCTTCTCGGGCAAGGCGGGCCAGTCGATTGCCCTGGGTGGCGTCGCGGGTCACGCGCAGGTCTGGCTGATTGGCGCTGGCGCCGAATCGAACTTCCGCGATCTTGCGATCGAGGCCGCCGCTGGCGCCGCCTACAACGCCGCGAAACTGTCGGGCGCTAAGACGCTGGCGCTCGAACTGACCCAGTTGCCGGCCGAGGGCGCGGCGCGCGCTGGATTTGCGGTCCGGCTGGCGGCCTACCGCTTCGACAAATATCGGACGACGCTAAAGGCCGACAAGATTCCGTCCGTCGAGACGGTACGCATCGTCTGCGCCGATCCGAAGGCGGCTGCGGCAGCGGCCAAGTCCTGGGACGCCCTTGCCGACGCCATTAGCTTCACCCGCGATCTGGTCTCTGAACCGGCCAACGTTCTGTATCCGCAGTCGTTTGCCGAACGCTGCAAGGGGCTAAAATCGCTTGGCCTCGAGATTGAGGTGCTGGGCGAGAAAGAGATGGAAAAGCTCGGGATGCGGACCCTGCTCGGGGTCGGCCAGGGCAGCCGTCGCGAAAGCCAGCTGGTCGTCATGAAGTGGAACGGCGGCGGCAAGTCCGACCAGCCGATAGCCTTTGTTGGCAAGGGAGTGACCTTCGACACGGGCGGCATCTCCATCAAGCCCGCCGAGGGCATGGAGGAGATGAAGTGGGACATGGGGGGCGCGGCTGCCGTGACCGGGCTCATGCACGCCCTGGCGGGTCGCAAGGCCAAGGTGAATGCCGTGGGTGTCATCGGCCTTGTCGAGAATATGCCGGACGGCAACGCACAGCGCCCGGGTGACGTCGTCATCTCCATGTCGGGCCAGTCGGTTGAAGTGATCAACACCGACGCGGAAGGCCGCCTCGTTCTGGCGGATGCGCTCTGGTACACGCAGGACCGTTTCAAGCCGAAGTTCATGGTCGATCTCGCGACCCTCACCGGGGCCATGATCGTCTCGCTGGGCCTGGAATACGCGGGCGTTTTCTCCAACGACGACACCCTGGCCAACAACATCCTGGCGGCCAGCGCGCCGACCGGCGAGAACACTTGGCGGCTGCCGCTGCCGGAAGCGTACGAGCGCCACATCGACAGCCCGATCGCCGACGTGAAGAACATGGGGAATGGCCGGTCCGGCGGCTCAATCACGGCTGCGCTGTTCCTGCAGCGCTTCGTCAACAAGACCCCCTGGGCCCACGACCGGGTGGTCTAAGTTTTCTCGTGTCGTGACGGGGCCGCCCGGCGCTCCCGGTTACGGCGGGCGACTCCTGACCCCGATGGTTCTGGACCGCTACGAGGGCTGACGAAATGGGGCCGCGTCACACGCGGCCCCGCCCCGGGCGGCCTTAGTGGGCGTGGTCGCCGCCGGCGCCCATCATCTCGCCGCCGGTCGTGACTTCAGAGATGTAGAGCCCCGCAGGCGCTTCCGCCGGCGCATCGGCGTAGACACCGACCCAGACGTCGTACTGGCCCGAGGCTGGCTGGTCGAAGCGGACGACCGGGTTCAGACCATCGGTGTCGTCGTTGCAGTGCCAGGCACCACCGGCATCGTTGACGACCAAAGTCGTGTCGGCGTCCGACACCACCGAGATGATCAGCGGAAACTGCGACCCGGCCTCGTAATTCACTCGGAAGTCCGGAGCATTCGCGACGAACCCGACGCAGCCGTCCCCCAGCGACGCCGCATCGATGTCCCCGCCTGCGATCAACGGAATGATCGCGGGGTCAGGAACATAGCCTGTCATCAGGTTCAACCAGCCGAAGGTCGGGTCGAGGTTGTAGTCCTGCGCTATGGCGGGCGTGGCGCAAATGGTCAAAGCAAGCGCCGCGCCAATAAGGCGAGTTCTCATTGGAAGCCTCCAGATCAAAGTAAGGGAAGTCTCGTTGCAGGAAGCCTCGTACGCGTGAATACCGAGCATCCCAACCCGGCGTCCCCTTGCAGCCCCCGTCCCGCTTGAGCAGGATGCGCACCGGTCCGGGCCCGCGTAAAGCGACATCTCGGCGTTATAGGAAACGCGATGAGCGCTGGCGGAGAGTTCTGGTTCTACCACCTCGAGCGGTCGAGCCTCGACGAAGTTCTGCCCGAACTTCTGGAGCGGACCCTGGCGCGCGGGTGGCGGGCGCAAGTCCACGTAACCGACGCCCAACTGATGAGCGCCCTGGATGAGCGCCTCTGGATATGGCGCGCCGATTCTTTCCTGCCGCACGGTCGCAGGGACCAGGATCACGCAGCCAAACAGCCCATTCTCCTGACAGACCAGCCTGACAACCTGAATGGCGCGCAGGTGCTCTTCCTCGTCGATGGCGCCGACTTGGGCGACGGGGCGTACGAGCGGCGCTTGATTCTTTTCGACGGCCGCGATGACGGCGCCGTCGCCCGGGCTCGCGAGCAATGGAAGCAGGTCAAGGCGAGCGGCGCCGCGGCGTCTTATTGGAAACAGAATGAGGAGGGGGCATGGTCCCGCGCGGCTTGAGGCCATTTCTCGCCCTCGGGGCTGTCGTCGCATGGCTGTCCGGGTGTGGCGGCCCCGCCGCGCCTGCCGGGCCGAGTGATCCCGCGAGACCGGCGCCCCCTCCGCCGCCGTCTGTCGATCAATGCGGCGCCGTGGCTTTACAGTACCTGATCGGGCAACCTCGGACGGAGATACCCGTTCCGGTCGATGTTACAAGCCGCCGGGTGACCTGCACCGAGTGCCCATTGACGGAAGACTATTCAGCCAGCCGGTTGAATATCCTTTACAATCGGGACACTGGGCTGATCGAACGGGTCTATTGCGGCTGAGCTTTGAGGAGATCACTCGATGAGGCTTGCTGTTCTCGCCGCCGTCGCAGCCGTTGGAGCCTGCGCGCCGTATCCGCCATACCCGCCCTATCCCCCGGGACCGCCGCCGCCGCCGATTCCGCCGCCGTCGGAAAACCAGTGTCGCGCGTCCGACTACCAGTATTTGATCGGGCAGCACCGCTCGCGGATTCCGCAGCAGCCTTCGGGCGCCAACTGGCGGGTGACCTGCACGACCTGTCCGGTCACCATGGACTACAACCCCTATCGCCTGAACATCCTCTACGATGAGCGTTCGGGCATCGTGCGCGAGGTGAGATGCGGATGATCCGTCTTGTTCTGCTGTCGGGACTGGCGCTCATGTCGGCCTGCGTGACCCCGGTAGTGGACGAGCCGGGGGCCTCGGCCTGGCAATGCAACGCCGAAGACGCCCAGTCGCTGATCGGGTCGCACTTCGGCGCAATCACCTTCCCGCAGGACGCCAATGTCCGTTTCGTCTGTACCGAGTGTGCGATGACGCGGGACTACAGGCCCGATCGGCTGACGATCCTGTACGATCAGGATACGGGTATCGTGCAAGAGGTTCGGTGCGTCTGACACCGGTCGATCGCTGCTAGGCCTCGGCGAGGGCTTCCTCCGCTTGCATCCATTCGGCTTCAGCCGCGTCGAGGTCGGCTTGGACCTTGGCGCGTGCGCGGCTGAGGTCGGCAAGCGCCTTGGGATTGGTCGCGGCAGCGTTGGCGAGCTCGTCGTCGATGCGGGCCAGCTGCGCCGACAGGGCGGACATCTTTTCCTCGGCCTTCTTCGCGGCGAAACGCAGGGTCGAGGGAGAGGGGCCGTCCTTCTTGGAAGGCTTGGCCGGGGCAGGGGCGGCGACGGGTTCGGGCGCGGCTTCCTCGATCTGGCGCGGCTTGGCGCCGGCGGATTTGGCGCGGTCGATAACGAACTTCGCATAGTCGTCCATGTCGCCGTCGAAGGGCTTCACGGTGCCGTCCGAAGCGAGCCAGAGGCGGTCGGCGACCAGTTCCATCAGCGAGCGGTCGTGGGTGATGAGAATGACCGCTCCACGATATTCGTTGAGCGCGTCGAGCAGCGCGCGGCGGCTGTCGATGTCGAGGTGGTTGGTCGGCTCGTCGAGGATGATGACGTGCGGGGCCTCCATGGCCACCAGGTTAAGCAGCAGGCGGGCGCGCTCGCCGCCGGAGAGGCTCTCGACCTTCGTTTCCTGCTTCTCGAACGGCAGGCCGAACTGGGCCAGGCGCGAACGGCGGCTATTCTCGGAGGCGTCCGGCATGGCGCGGCGGATGATCTCGAGCGAGGTGTCGTCGGGATCCAGCGCCTCGATCTGGTGCTGGTGGAACCAGCCGACCTTCATCTTGCCCGAGTGGATGTACTCGCCTTTCTCGGGCTTGAGGGCGTCGGCGATCATCTTGGCAAAGGTCGATTTGCCGGCGCCATTGACGCCGAGGAGGCCGATCCGGTCGTCCTCGTCCATGCGCAGGTTGAGGTTCCGCAGGATGGGCTTCCCGGGCTCGTAGCCGACGTCGGCCTTTTCCAGCCGAATGAGCGGCGGGGCGATCGGGCGTTCGGGCGAGGGCAGGACGAAGGGGGCGACGCGTTCTTCCGGCGGCAGGGTGACCGGCTGCATCTTGGCCAGGCGCTTGACGCGGGACTGGGCCTGGGCGGCCTTGGAAGCCTTGGCCTTGAAGCGGTCCACGAAGGACTGGAGGTGGGCGCGCTCTGCCTCCTGCTTGGCCTGGGTGGCCTCGAGAAGACGCAGCTTCTCGGCGCGGCGGCGTTCGAACTCGTCGTAGCCGCCGGTGTAGAGCTCCAGCCGGCGGTTCGCCATGTGCAGGATGTGGGTGCAGCTGTTGTTCAGCAGCTCTCGGTCGTGGCTGATGATCAAGGCGGTGTGTGGGTAACGCTTGAGCCGCGCCTCGAGCCAGAGGGCGCCTTCAAGGTCGAGATAGTTGGTCGGTTCGTCGAGGAGCAGAATGTCCGGTTCGGCGAAGAGGGCGGCGGCCAAGGCCACGCGCATGCGCCAGCCGCCCGAGAATTCGGCCATGGGACGGTCGAGATCGGCCTGGGAGAAGCCGAGGCCGGCGAGGATTTCGGAGGCGCGGGCCGGGGCGCTTTCGGCGTCGATGGCGATCAGCCGCTCCCAGATCTCGCCCATCTCCTCGGGCTCGGCGGTGTCGAGGCGGCTCATGAGCTCATGGCGCTCTTCGTCGGCCATGAGGATGGTGTTGAGCAGGGTGATCGGCGTGGCCGGATGTTCCTGGTCCACCGAGCCGATCTTTGCCTGTTTGGGCAGGGAGATTTCGTCGCCG
Source organism: uncultured Brevundimonas sp. (assembly GCA_946481425.1). The sequence continues at coordinate 1,833 of CAMLNT010000042.1, read as the reverse complement.
CCCGCGGCGAGTTCGCCGAGGATGAGCTTGAACAGGGTGGACTTGCCCACGCCGTTGCGGCCGACGAGCCCCACCTTGGAGCCAGGAGGCAGGCTGACGGAGGCCTTCTCGAGGAAAGGCCGCCCCCAGGCGGAAAAGGTAAGATCCTTGATCTGAAGCATTGTCACACGGGGGCGGTTGGAAAGCGGGGAGGGCGCCGCTATAAGCCCGCGACCTTCAAACCCCCAAACAAGAAGTCACTCCCATGACCGAACGCACCTTCTCGATCATCAAGCCCGACGCGACCCGCCGCAACCTGACCGGCAAGGTCAACGCCGTGATCGAGGACGCCGGCCTGCGCATCGTCGCCCAGCGCCGCATCCAGATGACCGAGGCCCAAGCCAAGAAATTCTACGAAGTCCACGCCGAGCGCCCGTTCTACGGCGAGCTGGTCGAGTTCATGACCTCGGCTCCGGTTGTGGTCCAGGTTCTGGAAGGCGAAAACGCCGTGGCCCGCTACCGCGAAGTCATGGGCGCCACCAACCCTGAGAACGCCGAAGAAGGCACGATCCGCAAGCTCTATGCCGTCTCGGTCGGCGAGAACTCGGTCCACGGTTCGGATTCGGCCGAGAACGCTGCGATCGAGATCGCCCAGTTCTTCACCGACGACCAGATCGTCGGCTAAGCGCTTCGTTCAGCGCTGAAACGATCAGGCCTCCGGGGCGACCCGGGGGCCTTTTTCGTGTCGAGTTTCCACGGTGGACGAAAAAGTGCGCTCGGCGCCCTGGGCGGAGCGGGGACGAACGGCGTCGGGACGGGCCGTCGTTTCCGTGTCGCTCGCACTTCACGATGTCAAAGACCGCAAGGGCCGGCTGAAAGTTCAGTCGGTCCCTCAAAGATCATAGTCGGAGAGCAAACGACGGGGATGAAACGCCGGTCGGGCGCCCGTTTCAGGGTGCGAGAGTAGCCAGATTACACGCCGGAAGGGCGTGAGGATTGGTGGTGGTTTACACCGCCGCGACGGCGCGGATCAGGGCCGTGGGATAGAGTTGGTGCTCGGCGGCGAGAACTCGCGCCGAGAGCGCCTCGACCGTGTCGTCCGCCATCACCGGCACCCGCGCCTGGGCGATGATGGGACCCGCGTCCACGGCGTCTATGACATGGTGGACGGTGCAACCGGCTTCGGTGTCGCCGGCTTCGAGGGCGCGGCGGTGGGTGTCGAGGCCGGGGTATTTGGGCAGCAGCGACGGGTGGATGTTGATCAGCCGGCCCTGCCATTGCGCCACGAACCATGGTGTCAGCAGGCGCATGTAGCCAGCCAGCGCCACCCATTCGACGTCACGGGTGGTCAGTGCGGCGTGAACGGCGCGCTCGTGGGCCTCGCGGTCCTTGCCGAAGGGGGTCTGGTCGACGGCCAGAGCCTCGACGCCGAGGGCGCGGGCGCGGTCGAGGCCGGCGGCCGCCGGTCTGTTGGAGAGGACGCAGACGACCTCATAAGGGCAGTTGGGCGCACGGGCGGCCTCGATCAGGGCGGCCATATTGGAGCCGGTCCCCGAAATCATGATGCCGACGCGGGTGCGGTTCATGCGGCCTGCAGGGTTCCGCAGACAAACGCCGTTTCACCGGCGGACTGAAGGTCGGAGACGACCGATTGCGCATCGCCTTCAGCCACATAGAGCACGAAGCCGACGCCGCAGTTGAAGGTTCGGCGTAGCTCATGGTCGGAGACGCCGCCCTGTTCGCCAAGCCACTGGAAGAGGGGCGGCAGAGCCCAGGCGTTCCAATCGATGGCCGGGACAAGGCCATCAGCCACGCCGCGTTGGGGGTTTTCTATCAAGCCGCCCCCGGTGATGT